>SPBY01000136.1 GCA_004525825.1 Bacteroidia bacterium | reverse complement strand
CGATTTAAGCTCTATATTGATGGTGTCACCCTCTTTGCAAAAGCGGATGGCATTATCGATCAGGTTCTGTAGCACCCGGTCGATGAGCAGCACATCCGCTTCCACCACAGGAATATCCTTGGAAACAATGGTATTGATATGTACTCCTTTCTTTTGGGAAAGGATCCGGTACTTGTTGGCCACGTCATGCACCAGTTCCCCGATGGAAAAGGGCTCTTTGTTCAGCATTACCTGGTCGGACTGCAATTTGGAAAGCTCAAAGAGATTGGTGACAAGATCCTGCAGATTTTCGCAATTCTTATAAATCACCCCCAGGTATTTTTCCTGTTCTTTTGGTTCAATGTTGTCTTTTTTAAGGATCAGAGTTTCGGCATATCCCTGTATGGAGGCAATGGGTGTGCGCAGGTCGTGCGAAATATTGCTGATTAATTCCTTCCGGAGATTTTCCACTCCCTTCAGCTCCTCGATATTCTGTTGGATGGTGTTGGCCATGGAGTTGAACACTGTGGCTACCTCGTCCAGGTCATCATTACTCTTGACCTCGATGCGGGTCTCCAGATCTCCTTCCTCAAAATTCCGGATTCCCCGTATGATCCGGTTCAGTTTCTTTACGATAAGCCAGAGAGCAAGCAATCCCACCAGTGCCGATCCAATTAGGATGGTGATGATGGAACGGATGGAAAGGCCCATGATGAAACTGCCACGCACCAGGTTGGCCGCGGAGGCGTATTCCTGGCTGGCGAGTATAATATATATGTAGCCGGTGAGGCGATTGTCCTGGATCAGTTCGGCCGCAGAAAAGATTTTTAGCTCGCCTGGATTTCTCGGATCGTCCCCGTAGAAGATCTTCTTTTTGGTAAGGTTGATGAAGTCGGTGACCGGTTCCAGGGATACTTGTTCCAGTTTAACCACCTTTTCGGGGGCCACGTAGCTTAGAATCTTTCCCCGGGTGTCGAGCAGGTAGACCTCAATGCTTGGATTGATCACCATCAGGGAGTGTACCAGGTCCTCGAGCCCTACTTCGTTTATGACTCCTTCCTGGATAAAGGGCTCCATCATGACCGCCACATGGGCAGCCAGGTCATGATTCATGTTCTGGTTTACCTCCTGGGCATAGTTGTTGGCAGCCTGGACCGATATATATAAGGTGATCGCCGCAAATACAAACAGGACCCCGATGAATAGTGTGGAAATTCGCATGTACAGCCTGCTGATTGAATTTCTTCCTTGCTTTTTCATGGTCAGTCGTCTTTGAATTTGTATCCCACCCCCCAGGTGGTAAGGATGAATTCGGGCTCGTTCATGTTCTTTTCAATCTTGGAACGAAGACGATTGATATGTGAATTCACGGTATGCTCAAATCCTTCGAAATCAATCCCCCAAACCTGATTAAGGAGGTCGGAACGGGAATAGGTTTTTCCTGGATTTTTGGCCAGGAGTACCAGCATGTCAAACTCCTTGGGGGATAGTTCCTGCTGCTGATTGTAGGATTTTACGATGCGTTTGGAGATATCCAGGTAAAAGTTTTCGAACTCGATAATTTCTCCCTGTCCTGCGGCTGCTTCTGCCTGGGGCCTCCCCCTTCTCAAGACCGTTTTCACCCTGGCTACCAATTCCCGCAGGCTGAAGGGTTTGGTCATATAATCATCTGCCCCGATCTCCAGACCCAGCACTTTGTCTATTTCCTCCGACTTGGAGGTAAGCATGATGATGGGGGTATTAATTTTTTCCATACGAAGCTTCTGGCAGATCTCCAGTCCGTCCATCCCTGGCAACTTCAAATCGAGGATGATAAGGTCGTGCTGCCCCTCCATGGCCTTGAGGAGACCCTCCCTGCCATCATGGACTTTCATGGACTCATGCCCATTGTCGTCCATATGGATGGCAATCAGATCCGCAATATCCCGGTCATCCTCTATGATCAGTATCTTGCTCATGTTGAGAGATTTTTCGCAATTTAAGGATTAAGTGTCACGGAATTATCACAAAGCGATTCATATAGCTAAGGATCTGATCAATATGCTCAATTCGAAAGGAATCCGGACAATCCTATGCAGGCTGTATATGCCATAAACAGAGAGAAAATAAATGTCAGCCCAAGTCCGATATTCAGAATCAGGGGATTTTTATAATCTCCAACTATCTTCTTATTGTTAATTAGAAGATAGACAAACAGGATCAGCAAGGGCATCAGAATAGGGCTCACAGCCTGAGATGCTATCATGATGACCACGGGATTTCCATGAAACAGAGGGACGATCAGTCCCATGAGGGCAATTCCGAGAACGGCCAGGCGCACCGGCGTGCGACTCATGTTTCGCGGAATATTCAGGTAATCATACAAAAGCCATGGTCCCATCATGTATCCCGGAAACAGGGAGGAAAAGGCAGCTGCAATAATCCCGATCACAAAGATGGAGGAAGCCAGGGGACCTGATATGGGCTCCAGGGTTTTCACCATGTCAATGGCTTTGTCCACGACGATCCCCCGTGGATACATGGTGCCTGCAGCTGCGGCCAGGATGGCGGCACTTACCAGAAATGTCATTATCATAGAGATGATGGCATCCCTGTTCTCGATTTTAAGATCCTTCAGGGTCCATTTTTGTTCGGCCACAAGGTAGGTACGGGAAAGCAGGACCACAGCAGCCATAGTAGTTCCTACCAATCCGGCGAGGATCAGGTGGGCATCAGATCCAGTGGGGATCTTAGGGATCATCCCTTTGATGATGTCTGAGCTGCTCGGGATCACCATGAACATGGAACCGAGAAAGCTTATCCCCATTATTGCCACAATTACAGCCATGGCTCGCAAGAAGAAGCGATGTTTTCCAAACCAAAACAGGTAATAGAGGATGGCAATGATGACTATTGCTGATATAGCCGGATGCAAGCCTTCGCCACCGGGCGATAGCATTCTGGTCCACTCCTGGAATACATCAGTGGCAATGGCAGTTAGACCAATAACGGAAGAGATCACTGTGATCATTATTCCGGCTATGATGATAATGGCAGCCAGGCTACCGAACTTTGACCTGATGAGATGAATCAGGGTTTTACCGGAAAGTATGGTGAGACGACTGATACTAACAATCATGATATAGGTGAAGAAACACGATAATGCCAGTGCCCAGGTCATAGACATGCCATACTTGGCGCCGGATGAGGCCAGGGTAGTAACACTTCCTGTTCCAACTATATAACCAATAATAAAAATACCTGGCCCGATGGAGCTGAGAAACTTTCTGATTTTACTCATGAAGTCGACAATTTACCATTATAATTCATGGGCAACAAACATGTAAATTAGCGATTACTCGCCTCAGGGCGGCTCGTGAACCCGGGGGATTACTCGCCGCAAGGCGGCTCGTGAACCCGGGGATTACTCGCCTCAGGGCGGCTCGTGAACCCGGGGGGAGGACCAACACAAACTAAAAAAGCCATTTCTCACTGCGTTCGCAATGCTTTTATTTTGGTACAATCCTCGCTGAAGCAAGCTTCGCTCGGCTTGCACCAAAATAAAAGCCCGCATGCTTTGCATACAGGCTTTTTTAGTTTGTGCGGAGGAAGAGGGATTCGAACCCCCGGTACCTTGCAGTACAACGGTTTTCAAGACCGCCGCATTCGACCACTCTGCCATTCCTCCGGGCGCGAAATTAATAAAATTCTGGGATTATGTTCAAAGTTAGAGTTGACATTAAGGTAGGTGAGTAGTGACGGACTATTCAGGCGATTTGGTCGAAAAGCACCTTGAAGAAGTTAATATGTCCGATTTAGAGATGATTCTTATTTGGATTTTGTTTAAAAACTCAGTATTTGTCCACATTTCAGCGTTTTTTTTTGAGCGTGTTCTTGCATGGCTAAGAGAAAAAATTATATTTGTATAGAATTTGGCTAGAAAAGATTGAAAACATTTACTAACCCTTAAATTTCATTTATTATGAACAAAGCACAATTAATAGATGCTATTGCTGCTGAGGCCAACCTCACAAAGGCAGATGCGAAAAGAGCTCTCGACGCTTTCATCGCAACCACTACTGGGGCATTGAAGAAAGGTGACCGTGTTGCCTTGGTTGGATTCGGATCATTCTCAGTTTCTGAAAGAGGTGCTAGAACAGGCCGAAACCCACAGACTGGAGCAGAGATTAAAATTGCTGCCAAGAAAGTTGTGAAGTTTAAAGCTGGAAGTGAGCTTGGAGACGCTGTCAAGTAACAATATGTGAACTGCACTAAAAAGGGGGCTGATGCTCCCTTTTTTTTTGCAGAATTATAAAGGATGGATAAGTTCACACTGGATCTCATCGATCATCTGTCGGGTTTTGTCACTGAAAACAGGCTATCGCTCTTCAGGAAAGTGTTGGGAGAGCGCACCCGGTACATCACCGTATTGCTTGAAGATATCTACCAGTCGCAGAACGCATCTGCGGTGTTGCGAACCTGTGATTGCACCGGTATTCAGGATATCCATATTGTGGAGCAGCAAAATGAGTATGAGATTGACCGCGATGTAGCCCTTGGATCCAACCTGTGGTTGTCCTTGCATTACTACAATGAGGGTAGCGACAATATTTATACCGCTGTGAAGGCACTGAGGAAACAGGGATACCGCATCGTGGCCACCTCTCCCCATAAGGAGGGTGTTACGCCGGAATCCTTCAATCTGGAAAAAGGGAAAGCTGTTTTTCTGTTTGGCACCGAGTTGAACGGACTTACAGAGCGTGCCCTGGAACTGGCTGATGAGTTTATCCAGATTCCCATGGTGGGTTTTACAGAGAGTTACAACATTTCAGTATCGGCAGCCCTTACTCTTTATTCACTCAGAAAGCGATTGGAAAGCTCATCCCTGGATTGGTTTATCTGTGAAGATGAGAAGAACGAATTGTTGCTTAATTGGCTGCGCATCAGCATCAAGATGTCTGGACAGATAGAGACAAAATTTATTCAAGAGTATCGTTCTGATTTTTAATCTACGTGTGCCAATGTATGCATAGTTTAACTATCTTTGATTAACATATACTTTCCGAGGACAAAAAAGTACCTTTGTTAGATTAAAATTTTTTGCGATGAATTGCATGATTATTGATGATGATACCCTGTCGAGGCGGATTATCGAGGAATTTATTCAGAAGACCGATGGACTGGAGTTGATATCGTCCAGCGGGGATCCGGTGGAAGGAATTAACCTTCTCAAAAAGCATGACGATATACACCTGATCTTCCTGGATATTGAAATGCCCGAAATGACGGGTATTGAACTGCTCAACACCCTGAAAAATCCTCCCCAGATAATCATTGTATCATCCAAAGGAAAATATGCCGTTGACTCCTATGAGTATGATGTGACTGACTATCTTCTAAAGCCGGTCGACTATGGTCGTTTCTACAGGGCAGTGGCCAAAGCTTTCAAGCGTTTTGAGCTTATGACTGCAGAGCAGCTTGGCAAACACGAGATTTTCATCAAGAAGAATGCTACACTGGTTAAGCTTAAATATGATGATATACTCTGGGTGGAAGCTCTGGAAAACTATGTGATCTTCAATACTTTCGGTGAAAAGTACACCATACATTTTACTATGAAGGCCATTGAACAGAAACTGCCAACCAACAAATTTACCCGTGTTCACCGTTCCTACATTGTGAACACCTCCTGTATCAATGTCATTGAAGATAATGCCGTGATCATCAAGGTGCATGATGGTAGTAAATCCATCCCCATTGGAAAGTCATACAAGGAGAAGCTGATGCGGGACATCAACCTGATCATCAAGTAAACATGTACTCCAATCGACAGTTGTTTCTGCGTCATGTGGCGCAGACTTCTGAATCATCCCTTCAGTTCGAGATAGAGCGAGCCGAGGGGATTTTTTTTTATGATACTTCCGGCAAAAGCTATATCGACCTGGTGTCGGGAGTTTCGGTATCAGCACTGGGGCATGGTCATCCTGCAGTAGTAAAGGCAGTAAAGGATCAGGTGGAGCGTTATATGCATACCATGGTGTATGGGGAGTTTATCCAATCTCCTCAGGTAGAGTATGCAGAGTGGCTGGCTGGCCGATTGCCAGTGGGGCTTGACAATGTATTTTTCGTTAACTCGGGCAGCGAAGCCATCGACGGGGCTATGAAACTAGCCAAACGAACTACCGGAAGGGGAAATTTTATCGCTTTTGAAAAGGCTTACCATGGAAGTACCCATGGAGCCATGAGCATCCTGGGAGACATGAAAGCGCGTTCGGGTTACCTGCCTTTGCTACCCGGGATCAAACACATTCGCTTCAATTTCGAGGAGGATCTTCAAATGATAAATAAAGATCTGGCAGCTGTAATCCTGGAACCGATCCAGGCAGAAGCAGGCATCATTGAACCGGAGGGTGATTTTTTGTCCAAGGTCAGTGAACGCTGTAAGCAAGTGGGAGCATTGATGATTCTGGATGAGATTCAGACCGGAATGGGAAGAACCGGAAAGTTTATGGCATTTGAACATTATAATGTGATCCCAGACATTCTCTGTCTGGCCAAAAGTTTTGGCGGGGGAATGCCACTGGGCGCTTTTGTTTCCTCAAAAGAGCTGATGAGCAAGTTTACCTTCGATCCTCCATTGGGACACATCACCACTTTTGGGGGGCATCCGGTAAGCTGTGCTGCAGGACTGGCTGCCCAGAAGGTGGTGGAGCAGAATGAGTTGATGGACAGAGCAGTTCAGATGGAGACCAGGTACCGCGAAGGGTTGAAACACCCTTTGATCATGGGGATCAGGGGCAGGGGATTGTTCCTGGCTGTTATACTGAAAGAGGGGGTGAATATGGCCCGCTTCATATCGTTGGCGTTTAAGAACGGACTGGTAATTGACCGGTTTCTCTTTTCAGACGACTCGTTCCGGATCGCTCCACCACTGATAATCTCTGAAGATGAGGCAGATGTTTCCATTGAACGGGTGCTGGGTACTCTCGACAGCTTGATGAAATAAGAAAATGAAGGATTCTTCGTTCATACAGTAATATGGCCAGAGCGTTTACCATTCTGATACCCCTCTTGTTTGCTGTTTCGATTCAGGCACAGAAGCCCGAATACCTGACTCTGGTAAAATCGGAATTGCAACTTCAGGAACTCTTTAACCAGGTTTATTCCGACACACT
>SPBY01000394.1 GCA_004525825.1 Bacteroidia bacterium | reverse complement strand
GAGCATGTGTATGCAGTTGACCATGCCTCTGGCATTGTGATAGGTGGTCTTCCAGATATGGCTTTTTTGCTGATCCACGGTTTCCGGATAGGTATCGGTCGCATTGTTGTACCAGCCCCCATAAGTTTTATCGATCAGGTAGCTATCGATGTGTTCCCACGACTTAAGGAACAAGGCATAGTAATCCTGGGGATCGTCCGGGTAGAGGGTATGCATCAGCAAGAGGGCATTCATTCCTTCCACCAGGCCCCACCAGGACTTGTGATTATTCACAATGCGAATCCCGTCTACTCCGGGCACACCGGCATCATAGAATCCCCCATTCTCGAAATCCCAGCCCGAAGCCAGGGAGTGGTCCACCAGCTGTTTGGCTATATGATGGGTCTTTTCATCTTCCCCCCATCCAAGCACATGGGCTGTTTCCAACAAAAGAAATGCTGTTTCTACATCGTGCCCGTAAGTGAAATGGCTCAGGAACCATTGGCCTTCGTCATCTCCTTCCTCCGCCGATTCCTGCTTTACCAGTGTCCAGTCAGGTTCAAAGAAGAGCTGCAGGTAACCGTCGGGATGCACAAAGGTATCCCTGATCAGGTAAAACATCTCCTCCAACCTGACTCTGACCAGGCTGTCGGGCCAGATCCGGTATAACTCTGTAAGGGCTTCCATCACGTGGATGGAACTGTTATAATCCTTTATCCCCGCACTCAAAAATGCATTCGGACCCCCCTCCGGGTTTGCTTCACGCACAGGGGATCCATCCCGCCTCAGGAATTCAAAATATCCGCCATACTCCTTATCATGTACATGTTCCTCCATCCACAGAAAGGCTTTTTTGACAAGTTCCAGGGCTTCTTCGTCCTTGCTTACCCGGTAATACTGTGACAGCCCGTAAACAGCAAAAGCCTGGCCATAGACTTTCTTTTCGTTGATGCTATTATCCAAAGGCTCACCTTCCTGGGTACAGTAGGCATAAAAACCGCCATATTCCCTGTCCCACATGGCATCCTTCAGGAAGCGGAAACCATTGCTAGCATAATCCAGGTATTCCTTCTGCTCTGGGTAGTTTTCATACACCAGGGAGGTGGCCCAAACATGGCGCGCTTGCTGAACCAGGGCCCGGTTTCCGGAATCCTCTTCGCGGGACCAATCTCTGGCAAAGTTGGAGTGATATCCCCCGTTTACTGCATCGATAACCAATGGGTACCATGGTTCCAGGATGTACTTGAACAGGCTCGCCTCGAGGGTATCGGCCAGAGCAGACTGTTCACTATGCTCAGCGGGCGTACTGTTTTCTTCGGATCTCCTGGATTGGCAGGAGGAAAAGCCAATTACCAGTACCAGGAGGGTAAATTTCAGTACATTGTTTCTGACGGAGTTCATGATCGCTATATTTTTCCAGGTTCGGGGAAGTCACGGGATGCATCATCAATCACCAATACCCAGTCGATGCCTGAGACGGGAACACGGAAGGCTTCTCTCGGGTGACCGGTGATTTCTTTGATAAAGCTGGCCTCGCCCGTGCGGGGATTGTACCACCAGGATTTGAATGCTTCTCCCTGGATGTGTGCGAACTCTACGATCACTTCAAAGTTTGATGGAAGGTATATAAATGCATAGCCGTCCCCCTGAGTGGCGGCGATATGATCGATGGTCCCTCCCGCCGAACCCCATATGATTGATTGGTCGGGATATCTGTGCAGCATGGGTCTCGACTCCATTAAGTTCCGTACATGGATCATGTCCCAGGCACCTGGTAGGTTCATGGCTTCATGCCACTTCACGGGCGGGTAATTTACTGGCTTTACCTTCTCAGTGTAAAATTGCCAGATGCAATGGTTGCCATAGGTATGTCCGTGTGCCCCGGAGAAGAGGGCCCAGTAGGCAGCCCGCCGTACTTCATCTTCACCGGCAATCCCGTTTTTCGGGTTCCATCCAAAGGGGTGCGATTCATAAATGGGTTCAGCGTCCATGCAGGGCTTGGGTGGAAAGAGGGCATAATCGGCCATGATTTTCCGGTAGTTGGGAATGTAACGGTCGCTGTGCCCGGACTGGTGCATGTTGAAATCGAGCCATTCTGCCTGGTGGAAGCATTCCGAAGAGGACCTGGGACCCATGGGATGAAAAGTCATCAGGTGATTGTTGTCGGCAGAACGAATCCCCTCAGCCAGGGCGTTCCATACGCTCTCGTTTCCCAGGCACTGGCGATCGCCTCCATTGATCCATATGATGTTGGGATGGCCTTTGTACCTTAGACCCAGGTAAGCTCCATACTTGTAAGCATTCTCCTTATTGAAAATGACCGGTCCCTGTCCCCATTGCTTGTCCACTTTATCACCCCAGGTGGGCAGAAGTCCCATGTACAGGCCTTTAGAGGCTGCCAGTTCAACTACGGAATCCACAAAGAGAAAATATTGTTCGTTGGGTCTGTTTATGTCCAAATCTACCAGGGGAACTTCTCCATTGACAGAAGGAGTTACCAATCCGTTCTCTTCGGCCAGGATCACTGCCTGTATCACAGTAATTCCCTTTTCCCTCCGGTTCTCCAGAAACAAAGCAGCTTCTTCATAAGATAATCGGTGAAACAGCTCCCAGGCGGTCTCCCCCAGGTAGAAGAAAGGATCGCCGTTGGCATATTGCAGGAACCTGCCATTCTCACTGACCTCGAGCCTTCCTTTGCTCAGGTCTGCGGCCGGACCTTTATGCACCACTTCCTGGGCATTAAGTGTAAATATTATAATTGTTCCAAGAAACAAAGTTTGCCATAATCTAAGTTTCATCATTTTGGATTTGGTTTCAGATTGATCTTAAATATACACCCTATCACACAAATTACTTTTATTATTTACTGATTTGTATAAACATGGGCCCAGAGAATGCTGTTATGCAGTTCCAGGGCTTTCTCAAAGGCTTTTTGAGCCTTTTCGCCTTCCCCGGAGGATTGATATCCCAGGGCCACTAGATAGTAGGCCGAGGCCCTTCTCTGATCTCCGCCTGCACGTTCCCCAAATTTGGCAAAAAAGTCAGTCTCTCCTGCTTTTTCCAGGGCTTCTTCTCCCGATTTCACCAAGCTCGCCGAGCTAAGCCTGGCTTCTTCATCAAGACCCAATTCTTTCTGAGAAAGCGCCCTGTAGTAAAGGTATTCTGAGTGATCCACCGGGACCTCCACGGCTTTTTTAAAGAAGCTTTGGGCTTTGCTGCGCTGATTCAGTTCCTGGAAGGCTAGGCCCGTGAAATAGTAGATTTGGGCCCCTTTGGAATAATTGGAAATTCGTCCAATCTTCTGATTGTCCGGATAGCTGTCTGCCAGCAGGAAGTGTTTCATGGCTTCGTCGTCCTGACCCGTCTGGAGAAGTTCCCTGCCTTTCAGCAGATGGGCATCCACAAAAAAGTCGTGCAGGCGAACTACGCCTTCCTGCCGGAGGAAGGTATGATCTGTTAAACGGGAAATGGCACTATCATAGCTGCCATTAAGGAGCAATACTTCGATCTCTCTGAGGTAAGAATCGTTCCGCTCTTTTACCACCGTGGGATTTGAGGAGAAAAGCTGGAGTCTTTTAATCAATGCTTCGTTGTTCATCTCGTAGAGCACATCCAGTTCGTAGAAGTACCGAGGATCATTTTGATTAATCTCCATGGCTTTCTCGTAGTAAGTGATGGCGCCTGGAATATCTTCTTTCCAACGGTAAAAGGCCCAGCCCAGGTTCCTGTGAGCAATGGCCAGGCTTGAGTCGATTTCCACTGATTGTTCCCAGCAGGCAATGGCCTTGTCTGGCTGATGATCGTATAGGATATTTCCCATATAATACCAGGCCCTGGCATCTTCAGAATTGTATTGAAGGGCAGCCTCCAGTATTTCAAGGGTCTCGAACCTGAAAGGAAAGGCATAGTCGGTGGAGGCTGCAGCCCCTGAAGCATAATAGCTATTGGCGAGATTTTTATCCCCCATTTTCTCATTCAACCAGCCTG
>SPBY01000349.1 GCA_004525825.1 Bacteroidia bacterium | reverse complement strand
GACCAGGTGGAGCGCTTGCAATCGGTTTTGTCCCTTGAAGAAAAAGAGAGAGCATCAAACTATAAGTTCGAGTCGACTCAGCATAGATATATAATATCCCATGCTGTGTTGAGGATGCTTCTATCTTCATACCTGGAGATAAACCCGTCAGATGTGAATACTGGTGCTCGTCAAAAGGGCAAACCCTATCTAATAAATGACCCCTCTCTTTGTTTTAATCTTTCCAATTCACATGATCTCTGTGTGTATGTATTCACATGTGATGCAGAAGTTGGGATTGATATAGAAAAAATCCGTGATCTGCCTGACATTGATCAACTTATTGAAATGAATATGACTACACGAGAAAAAGAGTATTTTCTGGAAGATCCCGATTATCGGCTGTCCAGATTTTTCCAATTCTGGACCTTCAAGGAAGCCTATCTGAAGGCCATTGGGGAAGGAATGCGTCTCACTCCGGAAAATCTCGAATTTTCAATGGAAAACGGTGTAATCAAGCTGCGATCAGTTAAATGCGAATTCGATGCAGGCAACTGGAAGTTTATGGGATTTTCAAGGCAGGAGAATTATATTGGCACGCTTGCCTATAGCCATAAGAATCCTGTCATCAGGGAGATGAGTATTGACTTAAAGAAATAATGAGCTCTTAAACCCGGTTTCAGACCGCAAGTGGCAGGGAACTCCAGAGAATACTCAGGCTTTAATAATCAGAGTATTCCGTGGGATACAGCAGGTATTTGGTCATGCCCGATACCGTATTCTGATATCTCTCCAGATTCTTCATCCTGTCCCACTCCGGATGGTTCCCAAAAGCATCCCAGTTTTCCCTTTGAGCGGTGGTATCGGCATGGGTGGTCATGTACATCAGGTGAGGCATGTGGGCGCTTGAGATCACTTCACAGAATATAACCGGATTGAATTTCAGTTCCTGGAACAGGGCCGATTCCCCTTCGTTAAACATCTCTACCTTCAGATTATAGAGTTTTTCGGTGGCTCCTTCATAGCTCCGCAATTCATAGACCCGTTCGGCTCTGGGGGAAGTCAGCTCCGTTACAGTCAGGCGGGGAGTCGCACTGAAAGCCCGAAGAATAAAACTTTCGATGCGTGTGTAGGGAGCCTGGTCGTAGGGAGCGTCAATGTATGCTGAAGCGGCTTCCAGGTAGGCAGGATCCTTGTCCAGAATTGCCGGCATCTTTTCAAATTGCTCCAGGCTCTGGTAAGGGACCAGCAAGATGATGTATTTCAGGTTCTCATTCAGTCCTTCGATGGGCTTAAATACCCCCACGTCTTCAACATCTGCCTTATGGAGTGCAGGTAGCAGTGCATTTCCAAAATAGTTGTCCATAAGAGCCTCTTGCTCTGTGGTTTCATAGTTGAACATCTTTAACTGGAAATAATCCTGTTCAGGAGCGGAGGACTCTGAAGTTTAATTGTCAATTGTTAGTTTACAGGAGCTCAAGGCAATGACGGTAATGGCCAGCAGGAGAAATAAGTTTCTTTTCATTGGATGGGTGGTTAATGATTCATCTGCAAGATAGCATTATTTACCTTTTGGTCAGGAGTATCGCTTCGGGAGAATATGAGACATCATTCTGGCAACATGGGAAATAACCTGCGCAGCTCTTGCATGCCTGGCTGTTTGCCGTATTCACAGACTTCAAAGCCTTCTGAATGCTTTACCATTTCACCCTTCTCTCCATACCACTTGATCAAGGATTCCTTTGTGGACGGATCCGGAGCAAAGGAGCGTCGTCTGGCCAGATACTCTAACCTTCCTGCCTCATCTTCCGGAACCTGATCCAGGGTGCCTGAGGTCCATGGAAGCCAGTCAAATTGTTGAGATTCATGGGCGGCCATACCATAGATCTTCTGATCAAATACATCATCAATATCAATGGCTACATCTGGTTCAAAAGGATAGGGTTTCTGAAAGCGGTCAGCTGAATAGAGAAAGACCGGATTTTTCTTTAGCGGAGGCACATCGGGTGCAACGTTGGGTACAATCACCAGGTAGGCTGCATCCTGCATCAGTATGGCCGTATTCCGGTGGTCGGGGTGGTAGTCATTGGGCCTTGGACCAATGACAATATCGGCATTCCACTTTCGGATCTCCCGGATCACTTTCAGACGGTTTTCCAAGGTGGGCATAAGCTCACCGTCGTGGTTATCCATCACCAGATATTCCACTCCAAATCTGCGACCTGCCTCTTGTGCTTCTGCCATCCTGATTTTGGCCAGTGCGCCACCCCCCATGGAGTAGTGGCCCGCATCGCCATTGGTGAGCGAAACAAATTTCACATTGTGCCCCATCCTGGCATAAAGGATGGCCGTACCTCCTGCGTCGGCATCGCAATCGTCGGGATGGGCGCCCAATACGATGATATTCAAAGGTTTTTCCTGTGCAAACAGGATGGCTGCCATCCATACGAGGCAGAGAGAAAACAGTATTCTTTTCATCATTTTTACACTCTTTTTCAGATTAATTTCATGGCTTCCGGATCCCACCTTACCGGATGTCCCTTGTAATAACTTTCATTGGCCAGCAATGCAGCTCCTGCAGCACGCAGACCAAAGGTGGGATCTTCGACAATCTCTTTCTTGCCCCGCACGCCCTGGAAGAAGTTATAGAAATGATCATAGTGATCTCCCTTATAGTCTGAGGGGGCCTCCCATAGAGTCTCACCAATTTTCAGATCAGACGCTCTTTCATCGGCAAATTTCTGATCATACTCCTCGATGATCTTTTTCTGATTCTCTTCGGTGTGTGCTATCAGCGCGTAACCGCCTGGCTTCATATCCAGTTTTGCCCGGATCAGTCTGACACTGTCGTCTCCCACATGCATTTCACCTTCGGTCCCCACCATCCGGAAGCCGCCACCTCCTCCGTTGCCGGCAATGAAGTTGACCCTGAACGCTGCATTAAAGGCGGCATGGGTTTCTGTTTCCGGATAATCGTAAAGTGTCATGGTCACATCGGGTACATCCCTGCCGTCTTTCCAGTACCTTAATCCACCAGTGGAAAGGGCCCGATCGGGACCATGGGAACTAAGGATAAAGTTAAGGGTGGAGAAGGCGTGCACAAACAGGTCGCCTGCCACTCCGGTGCCATAATCCTTGTAGTTTCTCCACCTGAAAAAACGTTTCAGTTCGTAGGGTACTTTGGGTGCTGAACCCAGGAAAGTGTCAAAATCTACGGTATCGGGAGTGGCATCGGGAGGAATTGGATAATTCCAGGCACCCTCAGATGAGTAACGATCGTTGTACATATCGAGCATCACAATCTGCCCAATGGCCCCGTCTTTATAGAGCTGTTTGGCCTTTTCATTTCCCAGTGAAGACATGCCCTGACTTCCTATCTGCATCACCTTTCCTGACTTTTTTTGCGCCTCAATCACCTCATGTCCTTCGTCGAAATTCTGCACCATTGGTTTTTCACAATAGACCGCTTTCCCTGCCTGCAGGGCTTCTATACTGATTCGTTTGTGCCAGTGGTCGGGTGTGGCGATAATCACAGCATCCACATCCTTCCGCTCAAGGATCTCCCGGTAGTTTCTTGTTACAAAAATGTCATTGCCCCAGAGCTCCTTGGCCCGGGCCAGTCGTCCAGTATACAAATCACAGGTGGCCACCAGTTTCACACCCGGTACCCGGAGTGCGGAGGTGGTGTCATAAATGCCTTGAATGCCTGTTCCGATCAAAGCCAGATTAATCTGGTCATTGGCAGCAAAAGTACTTGCATCATAGGACCTGGAACCAAGCAGCAGTCTTTGATTGTAGCTTCCTGAAAGCACCATGGGTGCGGAGGTGACTGCAGCAGTTCCCAGCAAGGTCTTCTTTAGAAAGGATCTTCTTGAGTTTTGATTTTCAGACTTTTTCATGGGATATGGAAGGTGGTTAGTAGATAGTAGATAGTAGATAGTAGATAGTTGTTAGTGGGTTGTCAAAGTAGTAATTATTCCCGATAATTCATGAAGTTGTATCAGTCAAACCTATGGCTTTACAATTTGAGCTGGAGACAATCTGGTGGAAGGCCCTCTGAAACTGCTGGAAGATGTGTTAACAGCTACGAAGCTGGCTTACAGGAGCTGGATCCGGATGTTTTTCCAGCGTACCTGGTAGGGAGTGGGATCTTGTCCCACATCGTGTACCTGCAGCCCGATAATGCCCTGTAAACTTAATGCGTCTCTGAAATCGGTGATCACCACACCGTTTATGATCGTCCTGATGGAATCGCCCTTGCATTCGATCCGGTAGGAGTTCCATTGATTGTTTTTAAAGGCTTTGCTCTCTTTTGAATCCTTTTCAGGCCACCAGGGCATCATGGCCCGGCGGGCTTCGTCATACACCCCGCCTGAAGCTCCGCCTTCTTCAGAAGCGATCTCCACCTGATAGCCATACACCCTGTCGGCCGGAATGGTGTGACTCTGGTATTCTCCTTCCTGGTTCCTGAACCAGAAGACCTGCTCATGTTCAGCT
>SPBY01000118.1 GCA_004525825.1 Bacteroidia bacterium | reverse complement strand
CCTCCCAGCATGATGGTCGGATACATATATCCCATCTCGATGGTCGGTTCGGAAGCTCCCATCAAGCGAAGCAGGTCCTTGGCAAAAAAGAGTCCAAGGGCTGAGAATGCCAGGGAGACCACGATGCCGGTAAATATGGCCTGAACCGCTGCCACCGAGGCTGCTTCGGGACGCTTCTCCCCGATCCTTCGCGAAACCAGTGCCGTGGTGCCCACGCTGAGACCGATTCCAATGGCATATATGATGGTCATCAACGATTCTGTGATCCCCACCGTGGCCACGGCCTCGGCTCCCAGCCGGGAGACAAAGAAAATATCGACCAGGGCAAATACCGACTCCATGATCATCTCCAGCACCATGGGGATGCTCAGAAGCAATATGGCTTTACTCAGGGGAATCTTGGTGAAATCGCGTTCAGAACCGCCAATGGCTTCTTTCAGATCCTGAAAAAACTCACGAAACGAAAACTCCGAAAACTTAGATTTGATACTTATATGTGACATGGATTTGAGAATTATTGTTTTGGAAAGAGAAAAAGTGGTGACGGGCCCGCACTAAAAGTCCAGCGGGCAGGAGGTCACGGTAATATTTCCAATAATCCTCATGTTTTCCTTAGAATAAAGTTTAAAAATACTTGCTTCTGGAGAAAAAACAAAATATCGGGCAAACAAATAACAGATTCTTAACCACATTCTATATCCTCCAGCTGCTTTTCAGCTTCAGCTGCGGTCTCTTTGGAAGTCTTCTGTATCGATTTGCCAAACACACGGTAGGTCTTGTATACCTTCCCTCCCATGTATTCCATCTCTGCGCGGACCTTGGAATTGCTCTCCATCTCAAGGTGGCTGTCTATGTACTTTAATCCCTGCTTTCTGGCCGAGTCGAGCATGGCCGACCCCATTATGGGAGTGAGGCCCCTGTTTTGGTAAAGGGGATGAACCGCTCCCAGCAAAAGGTTAAGTTGATTTGTACGCCTTCCTGCCAGCAGGATCTGAAGGATCCCTATGGGTAAAATGTAGCCTTTGGATTGTTTGATTCCTTTGCTGATATCGGGCATGCCTATCACAAATGCAATGGCTTCCTTTCGCTCATTCAATATCACCTTAATCAGGCGGGGATCCATGATTAGCAGGTAGCGGTTGGCAAAGTCGTCCATCTCCTCCAGCGTAAAGGGCATGAATCCATAAATTTCCGTAAAGGTCTCATTGATCAGGGTAAAAATGGGCCTGATCCAGGGTTTCAGATCGCTTCGCCTGGTAAACTCCATCAACTGAATTCCCGGATTGTTCCGTCGGGTCCTTTCCGCCACCTTGCTGTAAAGTTCAGGAGTGGTATCTGGAATTTCGATCTTATATACCACCAGATCTATATCCTTGGTAAAACCAAGGGCCTCAAGGTGTCCGATGAGGTATTCGAAATTGCAATGGGTGGCAATGGAAACCGGCTCATTAAATCCCTCAATAAGGAAACCTTGCGGATCCTTGTCTGAGAAGGCCAGCGGACCCACCAACTTCACCATTCCCTTGATTTTGGCCCAGTTTTCCACGTGCCGAATCAGCACCTCTATCACTTCGCGATCGTCCCAGGTCTCCAGGTAATTGAAACGGGCATGCTTCTCTCGATGCAGCTCATTGTATTTGTAGTTGATAATACCCATGATCCGGCCCGCCACCTTCTTTCCCCGGTATGCCAGGAGCATGATCACATCGCTGTATTCGAAGGACTTATTCTTTTTAGAGTTGAAAAATTCCCAATCATCCGAGTAGAGAGGAGGAATCCAATTCTTGTGGTTTTTATGGACCTTCGCTGGCAAATGAATGAATTTACGAAGGTCCTGCTTCGTGCAGACAGGTTTAACAACAATCTCCATCAATTCGGTTTAAGTGGCAATTCTGGAACAAAATAGGGAATTTCCCTGAGTGTCAATACTTCTCAGCCAATTTTACAAGACTTTCGCCCGTCACCCTGTTTACGATCCACTCATCCAGCAGTGTGGCACCCAGCGATTTATAAAACTCTATGGCTGGTTCGTTCCAATCCAGCACGGCCCACTCCAGCCTGCCCCAATCACGTTCCATAGCCAGCTTGGCCAGGTAAGTTAGGAGTCTTTTTCCGTAACCTTTCCCCCTGTGCTCCTCAAGTACAAAAAGGTCCTCCAGGTAGATGCCCGGTTTGCCCAGGAAGGTGGAGAAGTTGTGAAAAAAGAGGGCAAAACCCACGGGAACCTCCCCTTCATATCCCAGGATGACCTCAGCCATCCTCTTCTGGCCAAACAGGTATTTTTTCAGGTCCTCTTCGGTGGCAACCACTTCGTGAGAAAGGCGCTCATAATTGGCCAGTTTCCTGATGAAGTCGAGGATCAGGGGGACATCTTTTGCTTCAGCTAACCTCAGGGAAAATTGATCAATATTTGTAGGTATAGACATAAGCGAAGTTTACGAATTATCGTAAGTAGGAATGTAGGTGGGGTGTTCCATGAAATATTTTCTGATCTTTTCGGGCATATTGATAAAGCGTATACGGATATCCGCATGATGTGTACCCATGAATTTGTGCATGACACCCAGCTTTTTCCTTTCACGGAAAATAGTATAAAGATGTGAATCCTCGTCCATCATCATTAAGGCAATGTAGGTGCTGGTATGCTCCAGTACCCCTTCCATCAGCTCATACAGGACAGCTTCGTAACCAGGCTTGCAATAAATGGCATCAAAGGCCAGGAAGCTTAACTCCTCCAGCGTTATTCGCTTTTTTACCCATGGAATTTTTGTGAGCCACCTCATGACCAGGTTGGCAAATCTGCCTCCAAAATCCGTAATCTTCCAGTGAACCGGGTAGAACTGAACACCTGCTACCACACGGCCATCCTCTTTGATCACAAAATAATCGTTGTTCTTAAAGACCGGCTCAGTGAAGAAAAGGGTATAAGAACTATAGTATTCCTTGAGTAAATCAAGAACCTCCCCCTTATCCTTCTCTGCAATCTGCTCCACCCTGTCCGATTTCTTGGGCCTTAACCTGCTGAAACTGAATCCGGCCATTTCCCCCACGGTCTCCAATCCCATCTGGGCACTGAAATTCATGGAACGCAGGTTGGTCTGATCAATGATGCCGAAAATGATGGAAGGCTGAGAAGGATCCTGTTTCCCATCCCGCAGTTGTGAGGGCTCGGCGAAAATGGGCTGAATGAAACGGCCAAGCACCGTGGATCGTTTGTTCTCATCCTTCAGATCGGCTTTTTCCTTTCGCTTTTTGGGAACTACCACCATGGGGGCCTTAATGGAAAAGTAGCGGATCAGCCAGCTGTCGTGCTTAAGCCCATCTGTCACAGAAGGCTTTCCGCAGAATCCCACGGAACCCAGCATCTTTCCCGATTTACGTAGGTACATGAAATAGTTTTCATCCCCCGACATCATCCTTTCTTCCAGATTGGTATGATGGTACCGCAATCCCCCGGGCTGCCCCATCAGGGTGCTGTGCATGTGTTCAAGCAGCTCCTGGTCAGGGGCATCCTCCACCACCACATTCAAATCGTGATAGGTCAATAAGGTGCGGCTGTTTTTCATCCCGCAAATATAATAAGAGAAAGAGAATTGAGATAAATGAATTAATTCTACTTTTTGGTTTCAACGAGAATTACCCCGTTGGATCCTCTGGTACCGTAGGCAGCTGCCAAGCCATCCTTGATTACGCTAATGGAGCTGATATTGCAGGGATGGAGACCATCCACACTGGCCCCCGCGGTACCATCCACCACCCACAGCACTTCGTTGGAAGCATTCACGGAGTGATTTTCACGTATATAGACCACGTATCTTCCCGAGGTGCCATCCACATGTACTCCCGGGAACCGGCCTCTCAATAATTCATAGATATTGGAAAAGTTACAGTATTCATTGTTCTCTTGGAGCAGATGGGAAACTGCATAGGTCAGTTCATCCTCTTTCAGGTATCCATTTGCCACTGCCAGCTCCCGGTTCTTATTGGAATCCATAAATACCAGGTTGATCCGAATGGTCTCCTCAACCTCCCCTTTGTTGATGGTACGGCTTTCCGATTTGAAAGCCTCAGGTTTGATCTTGATGACATCCTTCTCCTTGCAGACAATCTTAAACATTCCCAGGCTATCTGTCAGAACGCTGGTTTTGCTCTTCTGGGCTGTAACCTCCACATTGGCCACCGGGTATTGATTGAATGCGGTTAAGACTCCAGAAACTACCTTGGTTTGTGCAAAGGAGGGGACTGCGAAAAGCAGGCACATGGCTAAAATAGCTATGGATCTCATGATTTCGGGTTTTATAGGTGAAATTTAAACTCTTTTTGCGACATCGTCATTATATATGATGCACAACACCCGCTTTACCCTACGTATGAACGGAAAATATTTTCAGTATCTGGGGATTTTATAAATTGCTATGAAATAATCAAGCCATGAAAAAACTCCTGACCATCACTACCATCCTCTTAATTGTATCCTGCACCGACCGGATAGAAAAGCCTGTCTTAAAGCTCTGGTATGACCGGCCCGCTGAAACCTGGAACGAAGCCTTGCCCTTGGGCAACGGACGTTTGGGGGCCATGGTCTTCGGGGGTGTGACACAGGATAGGATCCAGTTTAATGAAGAGACCCTCTGGACAGGTACCCCCAATGACTATGCCCATGAAGGAGCTGTGAACTACCTGGGGAACATACGCCAGTTTCTAAGTGAAGGAAAACAGGAGGAAGCCCATGATCTTGCCATGCAGGAGTTTATGAGTATTCCTTTGACCCAGAAAGAATACCAGCCCTTTGGCGATCTTTTGCTTTACTTCGCTGAGCACGAAGACTATTCAGAATACCACCGGGAGCTGGATATTTCCGCGGCAGTGTGCCGTATCTCCTATGTGGTGAATGAGGTGCATTACACCAGAGAAATTATAGCCAGTCATCCCGATCAAGTCCTTGTCATGCACTTAAGCGCCGATAAAAAAGGCGCTCTCAACTTTGCCTTGAAACTGGATTCAGAACATGAGGAAAGCACACTTGAAAACCTGGACGGTAAACAAATTCTACATGTGTCCGTCAAGGATGGTGCCCTTCGGGGAACTGCAGGCATTCGGGTGGAGACCGATGGGGAGCTTAGCAGCGACGGGGATAAAATACGCATTGGTGGAGCCCGAAGTGCCACGCTGTATTTAAGTGCGGCCACCAATTTTGTCTCTTACAACGATGTGAGTGGCGATCCCCTTTCCAGAATGGAAGCATACCTGGAGGGTGCTCAGGGAAAAACCTATTCGGAGATTAAAAAAACACATGTAAGAGATTATCAGAATCTATTTAATCGCTTTTCGCTAGACCTGGGAAGCAATGGCCGGGATAGCCTTCCCACCAATATGCGACTTCTTAAATTCGCAGAGTCCGCCGAAGATCCATCCTTGATTGCCCTTTACACCCAGTATGGCCGATACCTGATGATCTCCGCCAGCCGGAAGGGAACCCAAGCTTCCAACCTGCAGGGAATCTGGAACAAAGACCTTAAGCCTGCCTGGGGCAGCAAGTACACCACCAACATCAATGCGGAAATGAATTACTGGCCAGCCGAAGTGACCAACCTTTCTGAATGCCACGAACCCCTATTTAAACTGGTTGAAGAATGTGCCGAAACCGGAGTCAGGGTAGCCAAAGAACACTATGGAGCCGAAGGCTGGGTGCTTCATCACAACACCGATCTGTGGAGGGGTACGGCCCCCATCAACCACTCCAATCATGGCATGTGGGTGAGCGGAAGTGGATGGCTCTCACACCATCTCTGGGAGCACTACCTTTTTACCAGGGACCTGGAATTTCTCAGGGAAAGAGCTTATCCGCTCATGAAGGGAGCATCCACTTTTTATTCTCAATACCTGGTGGAAGACCCAGCTACAGGATGGCTGATTAGTACGCCTTCGAATTCACCTGAAAACGGGGGCATGGTAGCCGGACCCACCATGGACCACCAGATAATCCGGTCATTGTTTAAAGCAACTATTGAAGCTGCTGCCCTTCTGGATACAGATGCTGAATTTGCCGGCTTACTTAAGGATCAGGTAAGCCGCATAGCTCCCAACCAGGTGGGGCAATATGGCCAGTTGCAGGAATGGCTGGAGGATGTGGACGATCCCGAAAACAAACACCGGCATGTTTCCCATTTGTGGGGAATGCACCCGGGAAGGGATATTAACTGGGAAAGCTCACCGGAGCTGATGGAGGCTGCCAGGCAGTCACTGCTTTTCCGGGGGGATGAAGGAACGGGCTGGAGCCTGGCATGGAAAATCAATTTCTGGGCCAGGCTGCTGGATGGTGACCATGCCTACGAACTGATCAAACTTCAATTCAGGTTGGTTTCCACTGAAAACACCAACTACATGGGAGGAGGTGGTTCCTATCCCAATCTTTTCGATGCCCATCCTCCTTTTCAGATCGATGGAAATTTCGGGGCTCCGGCTGGGATCGTCGAGATGCTTATCCAATCCCACCAGAGTACCATTGACCTCCTGCCCGCCTTGCCCTTGGCCCTTCCGAATGGTAAAATCGCGGGAGTATGTGCCCGTGGGGGATTTGAATTATCCTTCAACTGGAAGGATGGAATTCTGAACGAAGTGGAGGTTTATTCCAAAGCCGGTGAAACCTGTCCTCTGCGTAACGGGGAGAATTCCATCGAATTCAAAACAGAACAAGGTAAACGTTACAAGCTGGATGGAGAATTAAACCTGCATTAAATCTCATTTTTCTGGTAGGTTATTCAAGTGGCTGTGCGGTATCAGTAAAAATGAACGTATAATATCTATCAAAAATTTATAGCAATATGAAGACCATAAAGATTATAAGCGCAGTTGTTGCACTGGCCCTTTTCATGGCAGGATGTGAGCAATCGCCCTGGAATACGGATGAGCTCAGTGAGAATGTAACCATGGCAGAAGAGGAAGTTGCCTCTTTGAAATCGGCAGAGGCCACAGATTGTGATGTGGATGCCGCCAAGTTTGGCGGACATTTGATGAAGGGTGGAATGATGGCTGGAGGTCAGTACCTCTTCCTGGGAAGGAATTTCCCTCCCTGTGCCACAGTCACAGTAGAAGGCGATGATTTTCCAAAAACCATTACCATCGATTATACCGAAGGCTGCACTGGCCGTATGGGATTGCAGAAAAAAGGAACCCTTACCATTGAGATGAGCGACACCATATTGAATGAGGGGGCCATATATACGGTAACTTTCTTTGACATGACCATTGGTAACAGAGAGGTTGAGAAAACTATCGTCTTCGAAAATTTAGGACAAAACGATGAAGGAAACTGGGAAATCTCCATGGAGATGCTCTCCACCACTACCTTTGAAAAAGAGGGGGAAGTTTTCATCATTGTACGCGAATTTTCAGGCATCCAGGAGTGGCTGGCCGGATTTGACACTCCTGAGACCGCTGATGACCAGTTCCTGATAAACGGATCAGGTACCATCACCGTCAACGAGGAACTCAAATTTGAGAGAACGGTCACTGATCTGAAGATCGACCGTGCCTGCAAATATCCCTTGAGCGGGATTATAGAGATTACCAGGGGTGATGAAACCATGACCATTGACTTTGGAGCCGGAGAATGTGACAACATCGCCCTGGTGACCAAGGACGGAGAATCGGAAGAGATTGAGCTGAACGCATGCAAATTCAGGGAAGGATTCAATCGCCATGAAAGACATATGAAGAATAATAAGGGTTGGTGGTAAATTAGGTTGGTTTAAGTTGGAGCTGGGGGACATCCGTTCGCCGGCTCCATTTTTACAAAAGTTCATTGACATTGTGTAGTTTTGTATAGCAATCAGAATAGATCCGTGAATAAAGAGCAGTTCAAAAGCCTTTTCGATAGGTACTTCGACGATATCAGAAGATATCTCTACTATCGTTCGGGCGATGAAGCTCTTTCCACGGACCTGGCACAGGACACCTTTATGAGGATCTGGGAAAAGGAGATGGTTTTGATGCCGG
>SPBY01000540.1 GCA_004525825.1 Bacteroidia bacterium | reverse complement strand
CAATTACATTATTCCTTAATACCGCAGCGGCGGCTACATCGGCAATGGCAGCCCCGGTCATCATACCTCCATGCCCAACCCCGGTAAGGCAAACAATGCCGTTTGCCCCTATTTTCTGGATGGATTCGGAAATTACCTGGCCCACGCCGGTGCATTCGATGATGGCATCCGGCTCGAATCCGAGTTCAGCCACACTGCCCGAGTGATAGGTGGCACCCAGGGCATGCACTAAGTCAGGCTTGGACCCGGTTTTCATCCTGTCCAGCACATGCACTTCCAGTCCAAATAGTTTTACGCTCAGAGCAGCCAGCAGTCCGATGGGGCCCGCCCCGGTAACCAAAACGGTTCGGGGTTCCCAAAAGGAGCGCCGGCCAATTATACCCACCTGCTCCAGCGCTTTGGTAACCACAGAAGTGGGCTCAAGGAGAACCCCAAGTATACCCAGCGAGGGATCCACTTTGATGGCATATTCTGGTTCAATCCTCCAGCGCTCCGACATAAAGCCATGGATCTGTTTGATTCCCCGTTCGGTGTAGAGGCCGTTACGGCACATGTCCCATTCACCCACTGCACAATTGGGACAGGGTACCGGATCCGGGCGCCGAACGATACCCACCACCAGATCGCCCTTCCTGAATCCACCCGAAGGTCCCGGATCTATAACCCGACCCAGGGATTCATGGCCCAGCACCAGGTGCTGTTGTCCCGGAGGAGCCCAGCAATATTTGCCTTCCACAATTTCAACATCGGTACCGCAAACTCCCACAGCGATAGCTTCCACCAATACCGATCCTTCATTCAGATCCGGTTCGGGAATATCCATGTATCTCGCTGTACCTGGCTTTTTGGGTTCAACAGTTATTGCTTTCATAAGCGCTCATTTATTATCTGAATTTTACCTGGCTGATTTCAAAAATATGATATGCCCACGCCGGAAGATCTAAAAAGATACCTTTTCCCAGAAAATCACGGCTGTGACGAACATACAGGGCAGAACTCGTCTGGTCCTTAAGTCTGATTGACTGATTGCTCAGTTCAGGAAAGGGCAATTGGACATAACACTGGCTGTCGTGAGGTGCATAATTCACACATACCAGGGCCCTTTTGTCCTCTTCATCCTCCCATTTAAATACTATGAAAGAGTCATAAGAATCATTGCCTTCCCATGCGGGTGCACATGTCAGCAGTTCCCATCTGCCATCCCGGTAGAGGCTCTCTTTTACCACGGACAGGAAACCTTCGTAAAACTCTTGAATTTCCGGGTTGACTTTTTCCCTGGGGCCACGCACCAGGTGGGGGGATATGCGTTTCTTTCTTCCTTCAAACTGCCCCTGGTGAAAAAAGCGTAATCCGGGGGTCAAATAGCTTAGGACCGCCGCCGCTTCGTGTTTTTTCTGATCAAAGGCAGAGGCTACACGGGATTCATCGTGATTTTCAAGGAAGCGTGCAAGCTTGTCCTGGTAATCAAGGCCCGCATAAAAATGTTCACGCACCGCCCTGGCATTGCCCTCATGTAAACGGTCATAGAGGCGCTTATCGTAGGCATAATCAAATCCCAGCTGTTGGAGTTCCCACTCCATATCCCAGTAAACCTCAGCCATGAAGCAGAAATCAGGATATTTTTCGTGGATGGCATTTATGGCCAGGGGCCAGAAGGGTTGTGCTTTGCGGCCCCATGTTTTTTCAAACACCTCAGGCAGAATCAGCATGGCCATATCGCATCGAAGGCCGTCGCATTGTCCGGAGATGCGAAGAAGCTCCTGGGACATGGCTTCTGCGGTGGCAGGATGGCTGTAATCCAGCTGCAGGGTGTCAGGCCATCCCGAAAAGTAGGGATCGCGTCCATAAGCCAGGATCAGATCGCCCTCCCTTCGTTTTACCAGCGTGTAATTCTGAGGAAAATTTGTCAGATCGCTCTCAGTACCTGAAACAAAATATTCGGGATGATCCTCAAGCCAGGGATGATCGGGTCCCATGTGATTGGGTACAAAATCGAGCATGAGTTTCAAACCGCGTTTTTTGAGCCTGGTGCGAAGCCGTTTCAGGGCGGAATCGCCGCCCAGATCGGGATGCACCCTGTAATCGGCGATGGCAAACCCGGATCCGGCAATGTCCTCATCCTTCAAATCCTTCAGGGTATCTTTATAATCGGCGCGCCATTCAGGATGGGTCAGCGAGACCTGGCGGCCACGCTCCCCGGTGCACCAGACACTCAGGAACCAGATCCAGTCAAAGCCCGTTTCGGCCAGGTGGTCCAGCTCCTTGTCCGGGATATCATCCAGAGTGGCTCTACGGCCCAGATCTCGGGACAGGTCTGTAAGCCATACTCTTGTATTGACCTGGTACAGGGACGGATACTTGGGAGACGTATTCATTTTTTTTGCTTTCCAGTCTTTTCTGTGCCTTTGACAAAACCTGCCTTCTTTCCGGCATTAAGAAATTTTTCTGGGTCAAGTATTCCATATACCTGGATAAGTTTGGCCACCACACCGCTCCATCCTGTCTGGTGACTGGCCCCTAAACCGGCACCATTATCGCCATGGTAGTACTCGTAAAAAAGGATAAGATCGCGCCAGTGGGGATCCTTCTGAAATTTCTCCGAACCTCCGTACACCGGACGCTTTCCCTTTTTGTCCCGGGTATAGGTACTGGTGAGTCTGTCGGATAACTCCCTGCTTACTTCAAAAAGATTCATCAGCTTACCGGACCCGGTGGGGCATTCGATTTTGAAATTGTCCCCGTAATAGAGATAAAATTGCTGAAGGGCACGGATCAACATGATGTTCACAGGCATCCAGACCGGTCCGCGCCAGTTGGAGTTGCCTCCAAACATTCCGGTATTGGACTCGGCCGGGAGATAATCCACTCGATATTCCTGTCCGTCGGCTATCAGCACATAGGGATTTTTTTCATGGAATTTTGAGATAGAGCGGATGCCATGAGGTCCGTAAAACTCGTTCTCGTCAAGCATT
>SPBY01000704.1 GCA_004525825.1 Bacteroidia bacterium | reverse complement strand
TTATTTTCGATTGAGTTTATAATATCTGAATCATGCCACAAATTTTCTTCAACGCATAAGGCCATAGAAAAGAACAGGTTAAAAGAGTCCCGGGAAAATAAAATCCCATGGAAAAAATGGGGCCCCTATCTAAGCGAGCGTCAGTGGGGAACTGTCCGAGAAGACTACAGCCATAACGGCGATGCCTGGAATTTTTTTACCCACGATCATGCTCGTTCCCGTGCCTACCGTTGGGGCGAAGATGGTATTGCCGGGATTTCCGATGACAAGCAAGGCCTCTGCTTTGCTCTTGCTCTGTGGAACGGAAAAGATCCCATACTCAAGGAAAGGCTCTTCGGATTGACCAATAGCCAGGGCAACCACGGCGAGGATGTGAAGGAGTACTATTTCTACCTCGACAGCACCCCGACTCATTCATACATGAAGTATCTCTATAAATACCCACAAGCGGCATATCCTTATGATGATTTGGTTCGCACCAATAGCCAGCGGTCACGGGATGAGATGGAGTATGAACTGCTCGATACCGGGGTATTTAATGAAGACCGCTATTTCGATGTTTTTATTGAGTACGCCAAGGCTGGTCCGGAAGACATCCTGGTGAAGATCACGGCCGTAAACCGGGGCCCTGAAGCATCTGAACTCCACCTTTTGCCTACGCTCTGGTTCCGGAACAACTGGTCCGCATGGATTGCTGATTCGAACAGAACAGACAAAAAACCGGTTCTCAGGAAAATTAAGTCGTCAAAAGGTATGAGTGCTCTTTCGGTTAAGCACCCGCTACTGGGTGATTTTGTTTTTTCCTGTGACGGCGATTTCCCGTTATTATTCACGGAAAACGAAACAAACCACGAGCTTCTTTTTCCCGGGCAAAAGAACGAAAGCCCCCACGTTAAAGATGGCATTAATGATTTTGTAGTACAGGGACATCAGGAGACAGTGAACCCTGCCCTGCAGGGAACAAAAGCTGCCGCACACTTCCAAGTGAATATCGATGCCGGCCAAAGTACTGAAATCAGGTTGCGCCTGAGCAAGAAATCCTCAAAAAGCGAGGGCGCTGTATTTGGAGATAGTTTTGAAAAGGTTTTCGCCGACAGATTGCAAGAGGCCAACGAGTTTTACAAAAGTGTTACTCCTGCATCAGCCAGTGAAGATGAAGCCAGCGTGTTGCGGCAGGCCCTTGCAGGGATGCTCTGGAGCAAGCAATTCTTCTTCTTTGATGGCGACAACTGGCTGGATGAACATAACTCCAACCCTCTGCATAAAGGATTCCGCAGCTCCAGGAACTCTGAGTGGTACCATATGTTGAACGAGGACATTATCTCCATGCCCGACAAATGGGAATATCCCTGGTATGCGGCCTGGGACCTGGCTTTTCACACCCTCCCCCTTTCCATCGTGGATCCTGACTTTGCCAAGGATCAAATGGAACTGATGCTCCGTGCTTTGTACATGCACCCAAACGGACAGATGCCGGCTTATGAGTGGAATTTCAGTGATGTAAACCCACCTGTACATGCCTGGGCAACTTTGTTTCTCCATCATAATGAAATGGCACTGCATGGCAAAGCAGATGTGAATTTCCTCAAATCCATTTTTAACAAGTTGCTGGTCAATTTCACCTGGTGGGTGAACCGCAAGGACCGCTTCGGGAAAAATGTCTTCGAAGGCGGATTTCTAGGTCTCGACAACATCGGGATCTTCGACCGCAGCGCACACCTCCCCACTGGAGGCAACCTGGAGCAGGCAGACGGAACTGCCTGGATGGCGCTATTCAGCCAAAACATGATCGAAATGGCTTCAGAACTGTCTCTTCATGACCCGACCTATGAAGACATGGTCATCAAGTTCGTCGAGCACTTCCACTTTATCGCCGCTGCCATGAATCAGCCTGGACAGGACGGTATGTGGGATGAAGAAGACGGATTCTACTATGACCTGCTCCGTTTACCTGATGGCAGTGCTAAAAGGCTAAAAGTGCGTTCGCTGGTGGGCCTCCTGCCCCTGTGCGCTGTCACAGTGATTGAGAAGGAACAGCGGGAACAAAATCCTGCTGCAATGGCCCAGAT
>SPBY01000255.1 GCA_004525825.1 Bacteroidia bacterium | reverse complement strand
GTATTGAACACATATTTACATGAAAGAAAAATCAGAGAAAGTGAAAATACCTTTCAATAAACCCTTTCTGACAGGAAGGGAGATCAGGTACATTAAACAAGGGGTCAAGTCCGGACAAATAGCAGGAAACGGGAAGTATACTCAACAAATACAGAGTCATTTTAAAAATAGATTCAACTTTCAAAAAGTCCTTTTCACGACAACTTGTACACATGCACTTGAAATGACCGGATTGCTTCTGAATGTGAAGGCCGGAGATGAAATCATCATGCCGTCATTTACCTTTGTTTCAACGGCAAATGCATTCATCCTCAGGGGGGCTAAAATTGTTTTTGCAGACAGCAATCCCCGAAATCCGAACATTGATCCAAGCCAAATTGAAGGTTTAATTAATGAGAAGACCAGGGCCATAGTACCCGTACATTACGCCGGAATCGCCTGTGAAATGGAAAAGATCATGGAGATTGCCAATAAATATGATTTGTTTGTCATCGAAGATGCAGCACAGGCTATTGATTCCTATTATAAGGGCAGACCACTCGGAGGTTTCGGCCATCTTTCCGCTTTTTCATTTCATGAAACAAAGAATATCACTGCAGGGGAAGGAGGAATGCTGATCATCAATGATCCGCAGTTCAACGACCGTGCCGAGGTAATCTGGGAGAAAGGTACGAATCGTGCTGATTTTCTTCGTGGTAAGTTAAGCCGGTATGACTGGATTGATATCGGATCTACCTATTATCCATCGGAGATATCTGCAGCTTATCTTCTTGCACAAATGGAAGAACTCGATAAAATCCAGCAAAAAAGAAAAAAACTCTGGAAAACGTATTTCGATTTACTCTTTTGTCTTGAAGAAAATAATGTGGCCAGGCTTCCTTATATTCCACCTGATTCTGCCGGAAACGCACATATGTTCTACGTTGTCCTGAATGATCCACAGGAGCGTGACCCCTTAATTTCTTGGCTTAAAGGCAAAGGTATTACTACCGTTTTTCATTATCAGTCCCTTCATCGTTCCCCATTTTTTAAGGACCAGCACGATGGAAGAGAACTGCCCTTTAGTGACCATTACAGTGATTGCCTGATCAGGCTGCCAATGTACTACACCCTGAGGGTGGAACAGATACGATGGATCTGTTCTGAAGTAAAGCAATTTCTTCTTTGAAATAAACCAGATAAGCTATTCGCTTTATACAAATTTAAAAAAGTACTTTAGCAGCTTCTAAGATCAATGGAGCAGGAATATGGCAACTGTTATAGCATACGGGACAGACAAACAGGGATATTATGATTTGTTCATCGAATCCTGCAAGCGGTATCAGATCGAGCCTGTTATTCTGGGCTGGGGGGAGAAATGGATAGGATTTGGAAAGAAAATGATGGCTATCCGGGATTATATCAAACACCTGCCGGGGGATGAAATCGTTATTTCAGTCGATCCCTTTGATGTTATCTTTTTAAGCAATCTGGAAGAAATAGAAAGTAAATTTAGACAGATGAAATCTCAGTTTTTGTGCGGAGCATTAAAACTGCAAGCATTTAATGAAAATGTTTATAATTTCGAGTTTAACACGACCCATAAAAATGTACCCAAAACACCTACAAATTACAACTACCTCAATACAGGAACATGGATTTCTCGTGCCGATTCTGCATATAGACTAATCGATGATCTCGTGGTGAATAACCATATGACCGAGACATCGATGGACCAGCAACTTTTAACTGGTATTTATGTTTTCGATAAATCCATTGTGGATATTGACTGGAAATGTGAGATCTTCCACAATATTCTCTTTAAAGATTTCATCACCAGGCGGCCTGATCTGACGGACATTAAATTCAATGAAACCAGATTACATAATACAGCTACAGGTTCCACACCCTGTGTGCTTCATGCCTCAGGCAACACCCACATGAAAGCAATAGCATTAAGGCTGGGATATAATGAGCAAACTTTGATTCCTGTAAACGATCATCTGAATTATTCCAGAAAAGCCTTTTTTCATATCCGTCAGTTGTTAAGCCGTGCCTTAAATTAGGATATAATAAGAACCGCAAAAGGAAACGAATCTGCGACCCCCTGTTCCCAAAGCAGGTAATCCGATAAATTATCTACCCCATTTGTACCCTGAGATTCTATACGACTGATGGTCTATATAATTTACATTCTGTAACGGGAAATAAGCCACTCTGACAAATTCGCAAAGAAGGAGTTGAACAGGAACAAAAAAAAACAGCAGAAGTATCACTCCTGCTGTTTTAATGCCGTTTTTTTTGTTAACCACTATTTAACCACTATCTAGTCTCTACTACGGCATATCTTGTTTTCTTCCAGAACATCTGGGGCTGAATGATCTGAATGTATTCCACAATGCTGTCATTGCTGATCACCTGGTAAGAATCTTCCGGGTGATTGGAGATGAGTTCCATTCTTTTTGCATTGATGGCGATCCTGTCAGTATGACTGATGCTGATCTGGTCGAAATCACTGTCAGCGAGGTTTGCAGGGACCACCTTGCTTTTGCCTAGGCCCAGGAATCCACCCTCTTTGGCCACAATACCTTTCTCTTCCAGTTCCTTGTAGTTCCCTGATGCCAGGTAGGCCTTGTCAAGTTCAGCTTGATTCTGACTGATCAAGGCATCTTTCACCTGAATGGTCTCTTCCCTTTCCACCACTTCCATGTCAAGGCTATCGATCACCGTATTCAGCTCTGCAAGCTGGAAGTCGCGGCTAACCAATTCCGTCTTTAATACATTGATGCTGCTGTCGCGCTGTGCAAGCGATGCCTGAAGAACTACCATCTTATCTTCTAAGGCGGCCATTTTGAGACCGGAAGCCTTCAATTGCTTATTTAAGGTTTTGACCTTGGCCCTGTTCTCCTCCAGCATAGTGTTCATCTGTTGGATCTCGTTCACAATGCGTTCGCGAACATCAGATGTAAATTCAGGATCGTCTACGGAGAGGGCAAGCAGATTCTCTTGCTCACGCACGATATTCATATCTTTTTCGATCTCGTTGAAAGTCATTACCAGGTCGTTGATCACCGAATCCCTGTGTTCAATGATCCCGTTGAGGTTTTCATGAACCAGTTGTGCTTCTGTCCGCTGTTCCTTGAATTTGTTCTCACGGACAATAAAGACCACTGCTAACACAATCAGTAAGGTCCCTGAGACCGCCGACAGGATCCATAATCCTGTTCTCTTGCTTCCAGTTGCCTGGTTTTTGTTGATTTCATTTTCCATTTTAGTATCCTTTTGAATTTAATGATGATTGATATGCATCCCTATGCCAAAGGATATGCCAAAATGAAGCAATCAGTATAAAATATTGTAATTCAAGACAATAGCATGAAACGCTAAGAATGTCGTAATTCTCATAATGAGAAAGAATTCTCAAAATGATTATCCCCGCCCGGTGGTTTTCTGCTCTTTCAGCATGCGGTAGATCGTGGCCGCTCCGATATCCAGCTTTTTAGCCACCAGTTTCACATCATTGTTGTATTTATCCAGGAAAGTGGTGACGATCCTTCGATCGTATTCCCTGAGCGTAAATTCCTCAAGCGGTGAAATATCGATGATCTCATCATCACCGAAAACAATATCTCCGGTTTCGATAAGATCACCATCGCTCAAAGTGACAGCGAGTTCGATCATCGATTTCAGTTCCCGGATATTCCCCGGAAATGGATATTGCCTGAGCTTTTGCATGGCAGCGGGCGCAAGTTTTTTGGCTGGCAGCTTATTTTCCTCGCTGAAAGACCTGGCAAAATGCGCGGCCAGGATCAGGACATCGTTACCCCTTTCCCTCAGAGGGGGCAGTTCTATGGAAAGACCCAGCAAGCGGTAAAACAGGTCCTTCCTGAAGTTTCCCTTCTTCACTTCCTGGGCAAGGTTTTTATTGGTGGCTACAATGATCCGGCAGTTGACACCGATGTATTTATTGCTGCCCACCCTGGTGATTTCCTTTTCCTGAAGGGCCCTGAGCATTTTGGCCTGAAAAGCCACATCCATATCCCCGATCTCGTCCAGAAAAAGTGTGCCATTGGAGGCTTCCTCAAATTTTCCCTTACGCTGGTAGCTGGCTCCTGTAAAAGCCCCTTTTTCATGACCGAATAATTCGCTTTCTACCAGTTCCGCTGGGATAGCGGATACATTGAAGGCCACAAAGGGACCCGCTTTAGAAACCGAATTATAGTGGATAGCTTTGGCAACCAGCTCTTTCCCGGTCCCTGTCTCACCGAAAATGGATACGGTGATATTGGTGGTCGTTGCCCTGGCTACAAGTTCCTGGACCTTCTTGATGGCCTTACTCTCCCCGATCACCAGGTGACTGAAACTGTACTTCTTTTGAACTTCTTTTTTAAGTTCGGAGATTTCCTTCTTCAATCCTAGATTGTTACGGATATTCTGGACCGTATTGAGCAGGCGCTCCCTGATATCATTGGTTTTCACAATATAATCGTAAGCTCCCTCTTTCAGCAGATCCACTACCACGTTGATATCGGCCTGTTCGGAGATCATGATTACCTGGATATCCGGATTCACGTTTTTGATCCTCCTGAGCACATCTATTCCGGTCATGTCGGGCAGGCGGTAGTCGAGGGTGATCACATCTGGCTTCTTGTCAAGGTTGTCCAGGCAATCCTTTCCGTTTTGAAAACTATGAACCTGATAGTCAGGGTTCAGGGAAAGGGTATGCACCAGAAGCTGCTTATACCAATCATTATCTTCAACTACAAATACCTGGAACTGTTTTTCAAACATGGGGATCACATTATTTTGTTTTCATTTGCCTGAACTGTGCATGAAGGCTTTTCACTGCCAGGGAACTGCTTTTCCTTGCCCGGTTAATCAGGTCACTCAGGAGGACTTTATTTCCCCATGGAGCTTTCGTTTCAATTTCCCTGAGCTGCTCAAGCAGCTCTGAAAGTCCCAGGTGCCGGCCAGGAGGTGTCAATTTATGAGCCAGGTCCCTGACGGTCCCGAACCTGCCTTCATCAAGCGCAGCTTCCATTTCATCAAGCCCTTCAAGGGTGGTCTTTTCGAACTGGATGATCATCTCTTCCACAAAGCCCATATCATCACCGGCCATGCGGATCAGGTTGGAAAGATCACCTTGCTGCCGGTCCGACTGAATACTGGTCAAATCGTTCTGCTGACCGGAGTGGTTGCTGTGTCCCAGCGTCTCTGACACCAGCCCGGAAAGCTGAGATTCTGTAAAGGGTTTGATCAGGAAAGCGTTGAAGAGCTCTCCTTTTCCGGATTTGGCTTCATAGGAGGTGTCAGCAGTGATCCCGAATACCGGAAGCTCCTGATTGGACTTTTTTAAAGTCTCCCGGATGAATTTGGTGGCATTCACTCCGTCGATCCCCGGCATCCT
>SPBY01000383.1 GCA_004525825.1 Bacteroidia bacterium | reverse complement strand
CCAATCGGGAGAACGGCCATAAAATTTTCCACCCAGCTCACCTGCAATATCCACCACGTTGAGCGCTTTGTCAAAATCAAATTCAAGCTTGGCTCCATGCTCTGCCTGGTTAAAATCGTGGGTGAAATAGTAGTATTCCAGGGAAGCGTCGTAATTGAAATGAAAGGAGTCGGCATGCATGGAATGCAGGCCTATCCCTCCCTCGGCCGTGAAATAGGGATGTACATCATTCCCCTTATTAAGTACAGAATCAAGGCTTGGATCTATCCCATAGTGTACATAGGAATTGTAGCTGGCCCCGGCGGAATACTCAAATACCGACTGTTTTAAGAAACGGCTGCCGAAGATCTCAACCTGGTTCTCATTGAATCCGGCAGGTGCCTTCAGCCCGTTTTCCAGCTCCACTTGTCCGTTCATGGAGTGGTGCTTCAGGTTCAGTCCGAAAGTTCCGTTCCTCGACCTGAGCTGGTTGATATTCAATTCAAACAGAGGCGTAAGGTAGTTGCCAAAACCCAGGGTGAGCTGCGTTTTGTACAGACGCTCTAAGGGCATCTTTACCATTCTGGCTGCTCTGATGGGTTCCACCCTGAACTGGCTGTCGTAACGCTTGGGAAAGAGCTGGTAGCTAATATCAGGAAGCTCAAACTCGATCTCCTCACTCAGACTGGGTAGCAACTCAATCTTCTGCGCTCCCGAAAGAGTGGGTGAATAGGGTTTAACCACCCTCACTTCTTCCTGCTGTCCCATCAATGCTAGTGGAGCAAGACAGATCACCGTCCATACCAGCAAGCGTTGTTTATATATCCTGAACTGTTTCATTTCAGTTTGTTTCATGAATAGTACTATTGTACCGGTTCCGAATCCGGTGCTATATCGCTCTCTGCCTGCTCTGTCATGGCTGACTTCCGCTGCCTTGCATTGTCAATGATGCCCTCGTCCGGTATATGGTAATTGGTAATCAGGGTCTGAAGGGTATTGATGGCAGAGAACTCATCCCCCTTCTCCATATAAACATCCGACAGGCTCAGAAAAGCCATGCCCATCCAGTACTGGTGCGGAGTGTTCATGTCAATGAAATCATAGACTGCCTTTTCGGCCTGGTCCAATTCTCCCCTTTCGTGCAGGATCTCGATCATCATATATTTTGATTCTGCCCCTTCCTTGCTGTTTACTTCATGGGCCACCTTCTCGTAAAAATCGTAGGCAAAATCTACCTCGTTCATCTCGTGGAAGGACCTGGCGATTTTATAATTGGCCTCGCGATTGTATTCCTCCTGGATCTTGTCGAGCTGAAGGAGCTGACGGGCTGCCTCAATGGTATTGGAATATTCACCCAGTTCATAATAGCATCTCATCAATCCCACATGGGCATCGAAAATATGCACCTTCTGCTCGGCTACCTCTAGCATGGCACGATAATAGTCAGCGGCCCTGTGGTAATCCTTCTCACGGAAAGAGATTTTTGAGGCTGCTTCCAGGGCGGGAACGGTAAACATGTTCCTGGGCTGAGCGATAATGAAACTCAACGATTCGAGGGCTTCACTGTTCTGCCCCAATTTAAGCTGGCAATCTGCTTTGTAATAATGTGCATTCAGCAGGAAGCGCCCCATAGGAAAGGCATCCAGGTAGTCCTTGAAGGCACGAACCGTCCCCTCACAATTGTTGCGCATATAGACCATCTCAGCGGCTGTATAGGAGAGAGAATCCTGCTCACTTCGTGTAATGTCCCGGCCCAGACTATTGACAAAGGCCATGTAGCCATCCACATTGTCCTTCCGCACATAGATGTTCTTGATACTGGTCAGTGCATTGTCCGCTTCCGGGGTACCCGGGTAATCGGTGGCCACCCTTTCATAATAGGTCAGCGCTTCGTCGTATTCAGATGCATTGTAATGAATCAACCCTAGCTGATTCAGGGCATTGTTGGTGTAACTCGAATTGGAGTGTTCATTTACCACCCTTTTGTAGTAGGCCACCGCCTTATCCGGCTGATTGACGACCACATAGCTTCTGCCTATTTCAAATAGGGCATCATCCACAAAGGTAGACTGGGGCTGTTGTGTAATCAGCTGATTCAGAACTTCCACCTTCTCCAGGGTCCTGTCCAGCAAGCCCAGGGTAAAGCCCTTCTGGAACATGGCATAATCCAAATCTGCTTTCCCCGACTGTATGCAACGGTTATAATACTCAATGGCCCGGATATAGTCGGTCTGTACAAAATAGCAATCGGCCATCCGGTTATAGGCATCGGAAATGTTGGGGGCCGATTTGCCCTGCTCCAGCCTCAGAAACTTGCTGAACCAGTTAAGCGATTCGCCGTATGTTTCGTTATCGAAGTAGAAGTAGCCCAGGCTGTAATGGACCAAGGAGTACTCCTCCTGCTGAGGGGCCCGTTCATCCTTCAGAAACTCATCGTAATACATCCTGGCAGTGGAGCGGTCGCCCGTACGGTATGCGGCTTCCCCTAACCAGAAATAGGTACGGGAGGCGATCACCCGATCATATTTAGCATACTGCAAAGATACCTCCAGCGCATCCACCGCTTCGGCAAATCTCAGGTTCTTATATAGCTCCAGACCCCTGTAAAAGGCTACCTTCTGCGTAGCCCTTTCAATGTTTGCATCCTTCCGTCGGATCTTCTCCAGGGAAGACATGGCCATGGAGTAGTTCCTGGTACCCAGATAGGCAGTTACCAGGTAGTTATAGGCTTCATCTACATTGTCGGCTGCCGGATAGGACCTGATATATAGTTCCAGTGCACGGATGGCGTCGTTGAACGGATTATATGACAGCTCAAAGGTAACCTTAGCAAAATTAAACAGAGCATCCTGCTGTATCTTAGGATCAAAATCCATGTTGGCTGCCTTGGAAAAAGCAATGAGCGCTTTCTTCTTATCTCCGGTCTTCAGATAACAGTCTCCCAGGGTATAGAGGGCACTCTGAGCAATCTCTGTGTTCCGGTAACTGATCTGTTCAAACAGTTTCAGGGCATTTTCATACTCCTGGTTGCGGTAATAGGAATAAGCCAGCTGGTAGCGGTCATGAATGGTATAGGAATCTGTATTTGAACTATAGGTCTCCAGATAGGGGATTGCCTCTTTGTACTGCTGCAGCATAAAATGGGATTCCCCGATGATTTTGGCCATCTCTCCCAGCCTTCCCTCCGAGACAGAATTCATCAATGGCGGTGCATAGACAATGACTTCATCATACTTTTGCTGCAAATAGAGTATTTGCGAGATATAATAGGGCGCAATGTCTTGAAATAGCGGATCATCATCAATTCGTCTGAAACCCCACAAGGAAGTCTCATAATTGCCATCCACATAGTGAATGTGGGCATAGTAATAGGTTGCGGGACCCTGGTAGGACGATTCCACCTCCAGGATCTCATAGAAATTTACCCGGGCATTTTCATAATCATTCCTTTCGTAGAAACAGTAGCCCTTCTTAAAATAGTACTCCGGAAGTTTTTCTTTCCCGATTTTAAAACGGTCCACACGATTGTACCAGGATATGCCTTTGGCCCAATTGTTTTTGTCATAGAAGTAATCTGCCAGACGAAAGGCTGCCTCATCCACATAGGGACTTCCCGGAAACTCAGAAACAAAGCTATGAACCAGGAATTCAGCATCGTCGTTCCTGAGTTCCACTGCTGACATGGCCCGGTAGAAGGAAGCTTCAGAGCGAATTTCTGACTTAGACCCAGGATGCTCTTCCAGGTACTTGTCAAACACCTTTCGGGCTGCACCGTATTTTTGTTTTTCATATAACTCCAGGCCCTTCAGGTAGTCATTGTCGCCATACTCGTATACTGCGCTCTTCTGGGCGAATACAATAAATGATGCGAGAAGGAATATGATAGTTATGATTCTCTTTTTCGAACGGATCATAGGAATGGGATTAACTTGTTAAAAGTACGAATATTCCAAGCGGCTCATTTGGCAGACATTCTTTTTAATTAACAGTCAGATGTTCATTTTTAGTATGATTATAATTCTTAATTTAGCCGGATATTCAAGAATTTATGGCAAAAGACAAGGTCATTTCCCTGGAAAATGCGTACATCGGCGTTGACGATCATCT
>SPBY01000203.1 GCA_004525825.1 Bacteroidia bacterium | reverse complement strand
CTGGCCAAAGATCTGTTTGAGGCGGATTGCATAATTCACGACCACTTCCCCCCCCATACTCACTATCATCTGATCGCCCATCTGCCAGACCTGCAGTGGATATGGATAAGAGCTTATGAAGGTTTCATTCTTCTTCATTTTTTCTATCATATTCTTTGCCCAACTTCTTTGATAATTTGCATAAGCCGATGAATCCTGAGCGATCTCAAGCAGTTCATCTTTTGATGGTGGCGGGTTTAAGGGCAATTCAATTTCAGAATAGCTTGCTGAAAGTTGTGGTGACAGTTCCCGCATATCCTCCTCCAGCACACGCTCCACCGCAGCTGCCAGTTCCTTTCCGTACTGCCGTGCCAGTCCGACAGTAAGGCGGGGCAGTGGATTTTGATCGGCACCGGCACCCTGGAAAAACAGTGCTGTTGTCCCTGGATGGGATTTTTCCAGCTCTATTTGTGTAAATCCAGGGTAATCCCCAGACCATTCATAGCCATCCAGCACAGTGGGATGACAGGCGTATCCGAATGCCACCGCCAGCAGCCTGCCTTGCTTATCCACTACCTTGATTACCGGAACAGCATGATCGTTCGGCCCTTTAAGTTCTGTTAGCGAGTTTAAAGTGGATGCATCATTATTGCGCCTGTTTACCTGGAATCTTGTCACGCCATTCTGAGCATAGATCTGTACCGGTTCCATGGAGCGCAAAGCTTCACCTGCCAGGGCAACAATCTGATCTGCCAGCTTGCCGGAGTATTGTTCAATGGCTCTTAATTGCTGGTGATCCAGGGGATAAATATCATACAGCGCATCCTTCAGAACAGGGCCGGAATGAGTATGAGTGCTATGGAGTATGATCCGGGCCCTTGAAAGCTTAAATTCGTATTCCAGCTGATCCCGGATCTGATCCGACAGTGCTTTGGGAAATCCAAGTAAGTCGGTCGTTATCAGTATGGCCTGTTTTCCGTCTGAATCTTCTATGGCCAGAACTTTTGCCCACAGATCGTGCAGTGTCCCCTCGGATTGATGGACACGGGCTGCGTATCCCGCCATCCACATGGACTGCTCCGGAGTAATCACCATTTTTGCAACTCCTGCCCTCCATGTTGCGTTAAGCTGCTTTGAATCCCAAGGGACATCTGCAGAAAACAGCGCCAGAACAAAGAAGATGGAAACTGCAGAGATAAGTAAGGTCCGTTTCATAGTCTGATAAGTTAAGAAATTCTGACGATTTCGATTATTATTGGATCCCCCAGGAGGTGTTGGCCCTGGGGCCCATTTCCAGGACAAGTCTGCCTCCTCTGATCGCCTCGTGAGGGAACCATGGACCGTTCAGCGGCTTCCCGTTCAATGTGGCGGACTGGATATATTTATTTTCCGGGGATGCATTTCGTGCTTCAATCTCAAAGATCCCTCCATTCCCCAGGTCTACGGTCACCTTTTCGAACATGGGGCTCCCAAGGGTATAGACTGGATCGCCCGGGGTGACAGGGTAGAATCCCATGGAGGAGAAGACCACAAAAGAACTCAGGCCCCCGCCATCCTCATCACCCGGGACCCCCATGAGATCGTTCCGGAACCACTCGTGAAGCAGCTTGCGGATGATCTTCTGCGTTTTCCAGGGCTGATCCGCATAATTATACAGGTAGGGGATATGCAGGGCAGTCTCATTTCCCATGGAAAATTGTCCCACGTTCCCCGTATGGTCTGGAAGCTGTGCATAGAAGGCGTACTTGCTCCGGCCAAGGGGCTCGGCGAACATTTCATCGAGACCGACAGCGAAAGACTGTTTCCCACCCATTAATTCCACCAGGTCGGGGATGTTGTGCGGAACGTCCCACCGGAAGATCCATGCATTGTTCTCGTCATAGAATTGTCTTGCCCCCATTCCCCCGGAAAACCGGTAATCGAAAGGTTCGATGAATATTCCGTCCTCATCCCTTGGGTGAAAGAATTTCGTTTCCTTGTTGAAAAGCTTGCGGTAATTAAAGGAGGCATCCGTGAAATAGGAAGCTTCTTCCTCTTTTCCCAGAATTTCAGCAAGCTGTGCCAGGCACCACTGGTCATAAGCGGTTCCGAGTGTCACCGCAACCGGCTGTCTTTGTTCAAATCCGTGCACTTCGGGGATGGTCTCTTTTTCCCCTTCCCGGAGGGCCGGGATATAGCCGTGATCCTTGTAATACCGGTCCAGTTCCCCGGCAGGGCGGTCCGACCACGGGGCCAGTGTTTTTTCCATGACCGCTCCTTTAGAAGCCTCATAGGCTTTCTCCAGGTCGAAATTACGGAGCCCTTTCTGGTATGCATCGAGGACGGAAGCCACCCCGTGATTTCCATTCATCGCACGGCTATCCCCGGTGATCCCGGGAAAGGTGGGCATCCAGAAATGCTCCATCTGCTGGGCCGATAGAACCAGGGAGTGAAGGATATCCTCTTCCATGCCCGGGTCAATCAGGATCCTCAGGGGGTGTTGAGCCCGGTAGGTATCCCAGATCCAGTCGTCGGTATAGAAAGGGCGTCCCAGATCCTCATGAACCTGTTTGTCAAACGGACTATAATACCGTCCCTCTTCAGAAATACATACCGGCCGTTCGTAGCATCTGTACAAAGAAGTATAAAAGACAGCCCGCTCTTCCTGAGTGCCTCCTTCGATCCGGATCTTCTCCAGAACATTGCTCCACAGCTCCCGTCCAATCTTCTGTAATTCAGCCACTCGCTTGTTGGCCACTTCCCGCTTCATATTTGCACGGGCCTGGGTCTCATCGATAAAGGAGATGCCATAGCTTACCTGGATATGTGCAGTTCCCTTCGGGTACTCCAGGGCCAGGCATGCATTCCTGCCTTCAGATCCCGCGCCTTTGGACCATATTCCGTCCTTCCATATTTCAACCTCCTGTGGTTTCTCTGTGCAAAGCAGGTGGAGGTATACCCTGGTGCCATTCCCGATCACCTGGTATCCGCTGACTGCCTCTCCGTCCCACTGCAGAGCTCCGTTTCGGGCATTAAGGACCAGGTAAACGGGAGCATCCTTTTCGAATTGAATCTCGTAGGAGGCTGATTGGTGCGAGACCCCGAGATCGACCTGTATCCCTTGTTCGTCCAGGAAGACCGAATAGGAGTAAGGGGTCAGTTTTTCCTGGTCGTAACTGAATTCCATCTCCGGTTCCAGTCCTTCTTTCCGGCCCTGATATGGACTCAGTGTAAAGGCTTTGCTGCCACGGTGGCCCGTGAGTACCAGCGGAAAGCCCCGGAGGGTGACTGCGGTGAAATCGGGCCTGTTGGGAGTGATGCGCAAGAGGCTGTTGGGAAGATGGATGGTTGGGAAGGTTGGGACCAACAAGTGACTGATATTTCCCATGTATGGATTTACCAGGTCCACAGCTTGTAAGGCATCGCTGTTTCTATTCTCCCGGGGTGCTGAACAGGATACGCTGAACAGAACCAGTAATACCGCTACGGCTTTCTTGTAAGGATTCATTTCTAAAGTATTTATGTATGGGTATTGAATTTGGTTCAGTCTTCGCTTAAACAGTATTACAAGATAAAATAGTTAAGTCATTCTCCGGCAAGCTCATCATCATATTCGACAAACAGACTCTGTAGCCCTTGAAATGTTCCATTTCCTTCCTGGTAAAAAAATAAAAGAATGTAACTTGAGTCAAATTGATTAATTGGATGATGAAACAAATTCTTACAGACACCGGCCGCAACCTGCTCGACAAGCAGATCGCTGAAACGGAAAAGCAGACAAGGGCGCAGATCGTACTTGCATCGGTCATGCGGAGTGACAGTTATGCTGAAATCCCGTGGAAAGCATTCGCCTTCGGGGCATCGATTGCGAGCCTGGTTGCAATAGTAATGGATCTGTTTGTACTGCATTGGCTAACAGAAACTTTGATACTCGTTTCGGTGGCGGTGATTCTTGCCGCAGGGGCCTTATTAGCGCTTCTGTCGGTTTTATTTCCGCGATTTGCCACCCTATTTCTCTCCCCCCTGCGTAAAGAAACTGAAAAATGAATTCCCCTGAATCACTCTCGGAACTGGATGATTTCGCCAGACAATGTATTCACAGTCAGGATCATCCTGAGGATATTCACAAATTTCAGCCGTTCTATTGCAGTGCATGTAAATCAGCAGCACTTAAGCTGACCATTGAGCATCATACGGGGTCGGAAGAATGGGATTTCAAGGGCATCGTATGGGGGGAATGCACCACCTGCGGATACCTGAACCGGCTGTTTACCTTTACCGGTGACAGCAGACAACCCTTACGGGAAGAACGTCCTGTCTGCGAGTGCGGGGGCAGGGATTTTATGGTTGGATTATGTGAGAGAACAGAAGGAGAGCAGGGAATACCAGGATTTTTCGATGAAGGAGTGATGGTGGGGAAGTGTACCCTTTGCCATAGAAACAGGGTATTTGTCTATACGGATTAACGTTAAGCTTTCGCCGGATGGAGGATATTCAATTCCCGCAGATGGCTAATTGTGTGATCTGATATACTCCTCCAGTTGAGACTCCTGGGGGCCAATATAGTGAAACCTCTCGGCCCATTCCAGGCCAAATGGTTTACCAATCTCTTTGTCTGAAGGGACCCCTCGTATACTTTGTGAGTCAATATCCAGGACAATGTTTTTGATGTAATTTCTGTTGTCACTCTCGTCGCTACCTCCAAATATGGGCAGGGATTTACCTTCCTGTGCCAGACGTTCTCTTAATCTTACTCCGGCATCCCCCCCTGGCCCCTGCGTCACAATCACGCGGTTGGACTCCACTTTCTGGTCAATGGTATCGCTTATATCTACCATCCTGTTTACCAGCTGCGGGCCTCGGGCATAGTAATACCTTTCCCTGACGGAATGTGTTTCTATCCCCGCATCCATATGCTCCGGATAGTCGAGTCCGCCACCGGCCATCCAGCAGGCGGATTCCACTGCCAGGGCCGTCACATAGTGGTCCGGATTTTCCTCATAATGCCCCCATGGATCGTAAGAAATGACGGTGTCGATTTTAAGCATCCGGAAAAGAAAGATTAAACGGCCTCTTAATTCCTGTATGCTGATATTATCCATTCTGTGATTGCGGTAGCCAAGATCATATACTTTGCTAAGACCCAATTCAATTGCGACTTTCTCATTGTCTTTTTCATTGTTAAGGATCACTTCTCCCGGGGTGGCCCCACGGCCGGCATGGTCATCATTGCTTGTCCGGATAAGGTAGCCGGTGTAGCCCTCCCTGATTAATTTGGCCACAGTGCCTCCGGCAAAAAGAGGGATATCGTCGCAATGGGGTTGAATAGCAGCCAGCACTTTTCCCTGGTGAGGCAAGCCGGATTGGAATCTTTCTACTACTACTTCTTCTGTTCTGAGGTTATTTTGAGTGGTCTCAAAGGAAAGTGGCGCCAGGCCTGCGGCCATACTTGTGGAAAGAAATGATCTTCTCTTCATAACGAATGCAGGTTTAGTTTACATCGATTTCCAAGTAATTTATTAAATTCATGCATATAAATTGCAACTAAAGAAGACCTTATGAAAAATTATTCATGCATTCTGGCTGTTTTACTTTTGTTTTCTCAAACTCCCGGGGCGAAGGCTTACATGGGGGGGGACACTCTCACACACCCGCCCTGTGTGGAATGCGAGATCCCACACTATGTGGCCCACAGAACGGCTACAAAGCCTCAAATAGATGGACGCCTGGATGAGCATGTCTGGCAAAATGCTGCGCGTTCTCCCCGCTTCAGGGATCTGATTTCAGGAAGGGAAACCATCCATGATACCAGAGCTGCTCTGTTGTGGGATGAAGAATATCTGTATATAGCCTACTGGATAGAAGAACCGGATCTGCAGGCTACCTTAACCGAACGGGATGCTCTGATATACCAGAACAATGATGTGGAATTCTTCATAGCAGGGCGAGATGCTTACTACGAATTTGAGATCAATGCTTTCGGAACCATATATGAAGTGCTTTTCTTCTGGGATGAAGCCTATAAAGCCGGGAGCTATGATACGATCGCAGGACTGGGTGTCGGCCAAGCCGGAAGCCGGGTATTTGATGGGGTGGGCTATAAACCTCATCCCCG
>SPBY01000597.1 GCA_004525825.1 Bacteroidia bacterium | reverse complement strand
TCCCGGATGGTCCTGACAGTGAACACGGGGCCGGCCCGGTGCCCAAGATGAGGAACAAATTGCACCTCGATCTTCTCCTTCTGTTTCATCAGATCTGCAGGGATTTTGTAGCTAACATCGATGAACTTACCCGGAGCCTTATTGGTAATATTCTCCGTGGCTATTAGCCTTCCTTCCACCAGAATATCGAATGTTTTTGAACCAGTAAAGCCACCCCAGTACTCTACTGAAAGGCTTACCGGATCTTTGCTTCTTACATCCATTTCGAAGGAAAACCATCCTCCCCGGTCCGCTGTACGTGCTTTCCGGGTTCTATACTCCTCCACCCAGGTGTCCATTTCTTTGAAATTGTGATCCCGCTCAGGCTGCATCTCTCCGATCCTGAACAGGTCAATGGTACTGCGATTCAGCTCATTTTTCCGCTGCTGTTCCAGAGCGTATTCTTCCTTAAAAATGTTCCATTCCTCATCGGTATAAGTATCCCAAAAGATGCTATAGTGCCTGTCATGGGTCCGGTAGAAAGGTGCTAATTCCACCTTCCTGGGGTAAGCTACTTCTGAAGTGACGAAAGAGTTGAACTTCCCTTCGGCGGGGATCAGCCAGTTCGCCGGATCGGGATTCTTGGTCATCAGGACCGGCACATAGTGCAGATCCGTTGATTTTGGATCGGGAACCGGTCCCAGATCCCCTGCAAGCACCACCGGGCCGTTAAAAACAGCTATGCGGTTCTGATTGTCGGGCATGGACTCCACACGCAGGGTGAAGGGAATTGTTACCTCCACCCGGTCACCAGTCTTCCATTTTCTGCGAATCTTCACAAAACTGCCCGGATCCTGGTCAATCTCCTGCTCCATTCCATTTATCAGGATCCGGATTCCATTTGTGGCCCAGCCGGGGTAACGGATATTAAATGCGAACCTGACTGGCTTGTCTGTCTCAAAGGCATAAGTCATGGTCTCCGCCTCGGGAAAAATAGTCTGCTGGGTGATCTTCACTCCCTTATCCTTCCAGGAGAGTTGGGAAGCAATAAACTGGACCACATATAGCTCATCCTCATTATGATAGAATATGTTCCGGCCATACTTGGAATGATTCTCCATGCCCGAGCCAATACAACAAGTAAACTCCTGTGGGTCCTGGTACACCTTGAATCCCCCCATATCCAGGGAGAGGTTATAAATCACATGACCCGTATGGGGATGCTGGGAGGACCGGATGTGATTGAACAGTGCACGTTCATAGAAATCCATGACTTCCGGATCGGCGGTCCATTGGAATATGTGTTCCGAAAGTTTCAGCATGTTATAGACATTGCAGCTTTCCGTGGTATTGTCGCTTAACTGGAAATTCAGCTCATCAGGTGGGCCAAGGTACTCGTGGTTTCCATTGCCCCCGGTTACATAACTATGATGATGGACCATCATGTTCCAGAAATTAAGAGCACCTGCCTTGTCCCTCTCATCCCCTGCAAGCTCATAGCGCCGTGCCAGCCCAATGAATTTCGGAATTTGTGTGTTGGAGTGCTTTCCTGCCAGGATATCCTCCCCTTCGGTAATGGGCTCTAATATTGCTTTGTGATGGAAGATCCTGGATAACTCCAGGTAAAGCTTGTTGCCTGTATACCCGTATAGTTCTGCAAGGGATTCGTTGATCCCGCCATGTTCACATGAAAGCATCTCCTGCACCTGTTCATCGCTGAGGTCCCGCACTATGGTATAGAGCCAGTCGGCAAATTTAATATTCAGGTCCAGGGCCTTCTGGTATCCAAAGGTTCTGTATACGTGGAACAGTCCGGCCATCACCTTGTGCTGGGTATAATATGGGACCCATATTCCATTCAGGTCGAAGCCCTGGGCCCTGATATTGCCTTTGGCTACCTCTTCTTCCAGGATCCGTTTCCCGTCCGGGAAAGCTCCGATATACCCATCACCATCAGCCTCCTGGCACAGGGAAAGTTCATCTGTAATATAGAGGGCCCGGTCCCTGTATTCCTTATCACCCGTAGTCTGGTACATCAGGCTGATGGCTGTCAGGTAGTGCCCCAGGCTGTGACCGGCAATGGTGTTGTCCTCCCACCCGTGATAATGTTCCGCTTTCGGTTCCAGACCCGCTTCCTTCCTGAACTTGGCCAGAAACCTGTCCGGTTCATAATTCAACAGTATACCTGAGTTCAATTCTGTGGCATTCAGGAAGGCTCCTTCAAGCAATTTCACATCCGTGATCCCGAAGGGGACTACCTTAAAATTAATAACTTCCGGCCCTTCCCTTTTAGCTCCGGATTCACCTATGTTTGAACAGGAATTGATGTTTGTAAGAAGGAAAATGCTTATTCCTGCCAGCAAATACTGTTTGTATTGCATTGTGTGTATGTAAATTATACTGAAAGATATTTCTCTATAAGGCAAGTTAGGGCAAATACCCATATAATCCACCCGCTACACTGGATCATATGTTCATTTGTACTTATATTTAGTCCTGTGTTAAGCATTGTCCATAATACCATTGCCTTTGTGAAAGAAACCCTGGCGGATGCCGAGGGAGGGCATAACTGGTACCACATTGACCGGGTATGGAAGATGGCATTGCATATTCTGAAGAAAGAGGGCAAAGGAGACCGGCTGACCATTG
>SPBY01000110.1 GCA_004525825.1 Bacteroidia bacterium | reverse complement strand
TGCGCGGCCGGACATAAGGCCATGTGGCACGAGAATTTTGAGGGTCTGCCTGCCGAGGAATTTCTGGTCAAACTCGACCCCCTGCTGGGAGGGATGAGGGAGCGTCTTTTCAAGGACACCTATGAATGCGATATTGCGGTGGGAACACTCAGTGAAGAGTGGGCCGGTCGCCTGGGACTGAGCACAGGGGTGATAGTGGGTGCAGGTGCCTTTGATGCCCATCTCGGGGCACTTGGAGCAGAAATTCGTCCCTATTACCTGAGCAAGGTCATGGGCACTTCCACCTGTGATATGCTAATTGCTCCCATGAATGAATTTGGCAACAAATTGGTGGGCGGAATCTGCGGACAGGTGGATGGATCCATTGTACCGGGCATGGTGGGACTGGAAGCGGGACAATCGGCTTTCGGGGATATCTATGCATGGTTCAGTGAAGTACTGATGTGGCCTGTAAAAGAGGTGCTAGGGAAACTTGAAGGGATCGATGAAAAAACCAGAAAATTTATCATGGAGGAGAGTGCCGACCGGATGATTGCTGAACTCAGCGCTGCAGCGGAAAAGGTAGATCCTGGTAAATCTTCGGTGCTGGCCCTGGATTGGATGAACGGTCGCAGGACCCCCGATGCCAATCAGAACCTGAAAGGCGCCATCATGGGACTGACTCTGGGAACCGATGCTCCGGCCATTTTCAGGGCCTTGATTGAGTCCACCGCCTATGGGGCCAGGAGCATTGTGGATCGCTTTGTGAAGGAGGGTGTTCGCATCGACGGGGTCATTGCCCTGGGTGGGGTGGCCAAGAAATCGCCCCTGGTGATGCAGATCGTGGCCGATGTGCTGAACAAACCCATCAAAGTGGCCAGTTCGGATCAGGCAGTGGCCCTGGGATCGGCTATGGCAGCAGCCGTAGTGGCCGGAGTGCATCCCTCCATTCCCAAGGCCCAGGAGGCTATGGGAGGTGGATTTGAAACGGAATACCATCCCGATCCGGCCATGGTCAGGATCTACGATGAGCTATACGACAGATACAAGCGCTTTGGAGCATTTGTAGAAAGGGAGACAACTCACTCTAAATAGATACTTATTCCAAAACTGGTGAGGATATCCTCAACTTTTTTCTCGGTATGTATACTTATGCTTTCTTTCCACCTGTCTGTCAGGTAATTTTTATTTCCAGCTTTAATCTGATCTATTGTTTCTTTGGTACTATGAACAATACCGCTTGAAGGAACATCCACAATAGACAACATATTTTCATTGTATTCCATCTTTACTTTAAGGCATATATCCTTGATGGTATTCTCGGGATTTAATACAAGCTCTTCGTAAAAAACCGCAAAGATATTCGAGGCTAAGCGGCCTTCCTGGTAACTACGAATGAAAACATAATTCTCTAAACACCAACTAACTATATACTTTTCAAGGTCACTCCCAGTAGCCTTAACCTGAGCAATTTTTAATTCAGCTTTTCTGGGAAGTATGTCTTTGATCTTAAGCGCTTCAGCGTATAAATCCAGATATGTTGACCACCCTTTATTTAATCGAGATAGGGCATGAGAAACAGGATTTCTTAATAAATAAAGCCCGAAATCATCCTTGAAATGGGCCATAAGATCATCAAAATAGTAGCTGACTCTATGAGTTTTGAAAATTGTCCTTGTGGTAGTTAAATGGTGATATGGAGTAAAAAAATCACTCCAATAATAGCTATTCCAAGTTTTCCCGGCAGATAAATCAGCGTAGTATTTAATCATTCCCTGGAAATTTTCATCCGATATATCTACATATCGTTCACCCAAAAACCCTTTCTCGAAATACTTCCTAAGCACATGGGTGTTATCTTTATTCATAGCCAAAGATTCACTAGCCATTTTTGAGTGAGGATCAGTATTTAAAACTTCGGCTAAAAGGGTGGATCCCGCTCTTGGAAGTGAAAAAATAAAGACGTCTGGCTCAGATTTTTTATGCCTGTGCAGATTTATTAAAAAGGATTTGAATATGTTTCTAATTCTCATACAAAAAGGGCGGTCCAGGTTTGATCAAGCTATTTACCAACAATACTTGTCCGCTTAATATCACATTTTATGACATCAATATCAAAGAATTTCTTACTTAATCGATTTTTGCTCTAAAATCTATGCAAAGTTTGCTTCTGTGGTTCAGGGGATCTTATTCGATAGTAATATTCAAATTCTTAGCCTGAGTTTCTTATATTTGTACTTGACAAAGAAATAATGAAGAGGTCAGTTGCCATATTGTTGGTGTTTTTAAGTGTCTGCTCATTCCTGTTAGGACAAACCGAAGAGGAAGAGCTAGGCCGCTTGAAGCAGCAAACGTATGGTGTGGTTCAGGAGGAAGATGTTCAGGAGGAGGCCAAGAAACCGGGACACTGGAATTTTTCGGTAGGCACCAGTTATTCCTACATGAAAGGCTATGGTTCAGGGATGATGCTCTACACTGCCCCTACCTATACCTTGTCTCTCAATGACCGCTGGTCGGTTCACGGGGGTTTGATTGCCTCCCACTACCAGGGCATGAACTACACCATGGCGGGAGAGAACATGTTGCCCAATTCATTTTCCAGCCTGGCACTTTTTGCAGCGGCATCTTACCGAATGAGCGATCGGCTGATTCTGCATGGTACGGGAATAAAACAACTGGTGACGGCTCCTGTTACTCCATTTACACCCTATCCCATTGATGACCTGTCATTCGGAGCCACATACAAACTGGGCAACAATTTTTCCATCGGAGCTTCCGTGCATATGAATCAGGGAAGGGGATACTACCGCTCGCCCTGGAACTCTTCTCCGTTTGCATCACCCTTTCCGTCACCTCTTGGCTGGTAAACATGGCAGTTTTGCTTGCATCACTGGCTCCTGTATTTATCATTCTCTTCTACATCTATTTTCGCGACAAGTATGAAAAGGAACCCTTGCGCATGCTGGCCAAGGCGCTGCTGGCTGGAGTTCTGATTATTCTTCCGGTGATTTTTGTGGAGCGATGGCTGTCCAGTGCATCCCCTTTTTCAGGGAAAGTGGGTGCAGCTGCCTGGCACGCCTTTGTGGTGGCAGGTTCGACCGAGGAAGTATTCAAGTACCTGGCTCTCTATCTGCTGATCTGGAAGAGTCCCAGTTTTAATGAGAAGTTTGATGGCATCGTGTATGCAGTTTTTGTCTCCCTGGGTTTTGCAGCTGTGGAAAACGTGATGTATGTGATGGATGGGGGATTGCAGACGGCTGCTATCAGAGCCCTTACAGCGGTTCCCGCCCACGCCATTTTCGGGGTAAGCATGGGCTACTACCTGGGAATTGCCCATATGTACGAGGAGCTAAGGAAACAATACCTGCTGCGGGCCATAGCCATCCCTGTCCTCCTTCACGGCATTTACGATTTTTTTCTGATGGCGGAAATAGGGTGGTTGTTGATCCTGTTTATCCCTTACGTGGTGTGGCTCTATGTCATGGGCATAAAAAAAATGAAGGTGCTTTCCGACGCTTCAGTTTTTAAGCCGGAGGAATCTTAGTATATTAGGTAAACCCTAAGACACAACATGTACGATTCAATCATTCCAACAGCGGATTCCATACCGGTGCACTGGCTATGGTTTCAGGGGCTGCTAATCCTTACCTTCTTCATTCACATGATCCTGATGAACTTTCTCCTTGGCGGGAGCCTGCTTACTGTATGGGATCTGCTCAGGGGAAAACTGGAGAAGAAGGCATCGGGCAGTATTCCCACCCTGGTGGCTCTTACTGTCAATTTTGGAGTACCCCCACTTCTTTTTGTTCAGGTGCTATACGGTCACCTGTTTTATTCCAGTTCGGTGATGCTGGCGGTCCCCTGGATCCTGGTGGTCCCTGTGCTGATACTGGCTTACTACGGGGCCTATATTTTTGTGAAACAGACAGATAAGGCACCTGTATTATCCAAGGTCGCCCTGGTATTCACTTCTCTGAGTCTGCTCTGTATTGCCTTTGTTTTAGTCAACAACAACACCCTGGCCATTCGACCCGACCAGTGGGAAATCTACTTTGATAATCCCGGTGGATGGAACCTGAACCTGGGAGAGCCCACCCTCTGGTCGAGGTATGCCCATTTCGTTCTGGCAGCCCTGGCAATAGGGGCACTGGGCAGAGCCATCCTGTACCGTTTCTCAAAGATTAAAAAGAAAGAAAAGGACTTGCAGATCAGGCGAAACCTAAAAATCTTTGCATGGATCACCCTGGCTCAGTTTGGCGTAGGTACCTGGTTCTGGCTCTCCATGCCTTCCGAAGTCTGGAAGAATTTCATGGGCGGTTCCCTGTTTGCGACCGCCATGATGGTGATTGGCTGGATAGTGGCTCTGCTGATCCTTCATAGCTCTTTCACCGGGAGATTATCGGCGGCCATGGTACTGGGAGGAATCGAGGTATTTGTCATGGTGATTGTGAGGGACCTGGCCAGGACGGCTTATCTGAATGAGATATTTCGTCCCTCCCAACTTGAGAGTAGGGGTGAAGGCTCTCCTTTGATCGCATTTTTGCTGGTCTTTGCGGTCGGACTTTTCGTCCTCTACTATATGATCCGTCTGATTTTCAAATCTAAAGCCCCTCAACCATGAATTATCCGGCATGGTACCTGCCCAATTTGGGAGGAGGATTGTTAATCGCAATTATTGCGGTTCTTCATGTAGTTATCTCGCATCTGGCTGTGGGAGGCGGACTGTTCCTGGTGCTGACCGAGCGAAAAGCGGTACGGACCAACAACCCTGCGTTGCTTGAATATGTAAGGAAGCATACCTGGTTTTTCCTGCTGCTGACCATGGTATTTGGCGGAATGAGCGGTGTAGGCATCTGGTTCATCATTTCCCTTATAAATCCGGCTGCCGTCTCCAGTTTGATTCACACCTTTGTATTTGGCTGGGCCATCGAGTGGGTCTTTTTCATCGTGGAGATCGTGGCGCTGTTGATCTATCATTACCGTTTTGGCAAGATGGACCACAAGTCGCACATGGCCCTGGGCTGGCTCTATTTTATCTTTGCCTGGCTCAGTCTCTTTGTTATCAACGGGATTCTTGGTTTCATGCTGACTCCGGGAAAATGGATCGAGTCGGGCAACTTCTGGCACGGTTTTCTGAATCCCAGCTTTCTGCCCTCATTGATCTTCCGTACCTGCATTGCCCTGATTTTTGCAGGGGTATTCGGACTGGTCACCGGGGCCTGGCTGAAGGATGCAGATACGCGGCGGAAAGTATTCCACCAGTGTGCCCGGTGGATGTATCTTCCCTTGCTGGTGCTGGTTCTCACCGGGATCTATTATACGAGGGTGATTAGTGCCGAATCTTTTGAAAACCTTTTTCACTTTAACCGGGAGAGCTCCCCCTTCATCACCTTGCTTATTGTAAGTTCGGTGATTTTGTTCGGGGCCGGACTGTTTACTCTTGTCCGGACCTTCCAGGCTCTTCAAAAGCTGGGAGCACTGTTGCTGGTAGTCATCTGCTTTGGCTGGATGGCTGGATTCGAATACATGCGGGAAATTGCCCGAAAGCCCTATGTCCTTTATGGTCACATGTATTCCACGGGGATCAGACCTGCAGATATGGAGGCTGTGAACTCTGAGGGATTTCTTGCAAAGGCCAAATGGAGTAAGATTAAGGAGCTAAGTGAGGACAACTTGTTGGAGGCGGGTGCTGAGATTTTCAGGCTTCAGTGTCTTTCCTGTCATACACTGGACGGCTACAATGGGGTGAAGAATAAAACGGATCAGCTGACCGAGCGGGGACTGGTGGCCATGCTGACCGGGATGGGCAAGGTGAATTCTTACATGCCTCCCTTTGCAGGAACTCAAGAGGAAAAGAGAGCAGTGGCTGCCTGGATCTATTACGAACTTCAGGGCAAGACCACCATTCCGCCCGAGCTCTACCGGGCCGATGAATTTCCCCTGGAAATTCCTCCCTTTAATCCCGACACCAGTGAGTATGTATTGCTGGTCTGGAACGACCTGGGTATGCATAGCATCTCCGACAATGAAAAGTATTTTTCCTTCCTTCCACCGGGCAATACTTTAAATGCCCAATTGTTTAAGAGGGGCCCGCTACCCCAGTTGATCAGCAGCGGGGTGACCATGGAGTATTCTGTGGAAGAAGGATTTAAGAATCCCTCTAATCATTCCATGTTCTGGGAGTATGATTCTGTGATATACGGAGTCGATCTGCCTGAAGGGCAAGGCTTGCTGGGCAAGGGAGTGGATGGTATCATGGATGCAGAGGGTGGTGTTTTTGCAGCACACCTGATTCCGGTGATGCCATATATGGACAATAGCACCTACAACCCCTATCCCATCTTTACCATCACCGCCAAAGATGAATCCACTGGTGAAGTGCTGGCGGTGACCAAAGCAGTGGCTCCAACCTCCACCGAAGTAGGATGCAGGAATTGCCACGAAGGGGCTTGGGCATGGAACAATGTATCCGGAATGTCCGATCTGACTGCCATCAACATCCTGGAGGCCCATGACCGTTTTAATGGCACCACCCTGCTGGAGGATGCAGATAGCGGACATCCCAGATTGTGCCAGTCCTGCCATGCCGATCCGGCAGTTATGGCTCCCGGTGTGCCGGGTGTTCTGAATTTTTCGTCGGCCATCCATGGATTCCATGCCAACTACCTGTCAGGATTGGACCAGGATGCCTGCATTCTTTGTCACCCTGGACGAGTGGAAGGCAATACCAGCTTTTTTCGGGGCAGGCACAACGAGATCGGACTGGGATGTACCGAATGTCACGGGACCCTGGAGGATCATGCTCTGGGCTTGCTGGCCAGTCAATCGGGCATGGCCGCAGCTCAAAGACTCTCCAGGAAACTGGAGCCGGTTTATGCTTCCTCCAAAGAGGAGATCAAGCCCCGCATGCCCTGGCTGATGGAACCCGACTGCCGCTCGTGTCACACCAATTATTCTATCTTTGAGGATGGGTTCTCTGGGACAGCGTTTAATTTGTGGGCTCCTGGAAAGGAAGCCCTCTACCGCATGCGGACAGATAACCATGGAGTCATGTGTTCGGCGTGTCACGGTTCGACCCATGCGATATATGGCGCCATAAATAAATTTGGCTTGCACCGAGATAATCAGCAGCCCCTGCAGTATCAGGGTATGGCAGGAACCATAGGAACCCACGAACAGTGTGCGGTCTGTCACACCCACGAGATGATCACCAACGGTCATCACCGCAACATGATTAACCGGGAGTTTCCCGCTGCAATTGTAGAGTAGGATGAGAAGGAACACAGTTATGAAAATCTTTTGGGTTTGTTTAGCCTGGCTATTGTTGGCAGGGACCTTATTTTTTCCCGGGTGCAAAACACAGGAGGAGGTACATCCCGTTGGAGAGTTCCTTCCCGAGAGCGAAGCCTTTTGGAAGGTGGTCCCCCGGACTGCAGTCATTGAGCGCATTGGCATTGATTTTGAATTTACCGAGGGACCTGCCTGGCATCCCAAGGGATATCTTGTGTTTAGCGACATCCCCGGGAACACCATATACCAATGGACCGGTAAAAAGTATGTGATCTTCCGCCAACCCAGCAACGAGGCCAACGGCCTGCTGTTTCAAGCGGGGGGTGACCTGCTGGCCTGTGAGCACGGATCGAGGAGCATTACCAGGCTTTCCCCCGAAGGGAAACTGAATACAGTGGTGGATTCCTACCTGGGGAAGCGCTTGAACAGTCCCAACGATCTTTGCAGATCTTCCCTGGGAGCCATCTATTTTACAGATCCTCCCTGGGGATTGCCAGAACTAAATGAAGATCCATCCAAGGAGTTGCCATACAACGGGGTATTCAGGTGGCACGATGGGGAGATGACCCTGATCGACAGCACCCTTAGCTGGCCCAACGGGATTGCTCTTTCGCCCGATGAGAAATACCTCTATGTGGCCAACATGGAGATTTTACCCACCGATGGAGAGGATCTGTACGATGTGTTCTGGATGCGTTACCGGCTCAATGCGGCAGGGGAAGTAGAGGATAAAACGGTTTTTTACAGAGCTCCCGATACCACATTGCCGGGCGGACCGGACGGAATGAAGGTGGATCAGCTGGGAAATCTGTTTGTAAGTGGCCCGGGAGGAATCCTGGTACTGGATAGCGCTGGCACCCACCTGGGGACCATCTCCGTACCCATTCCGGCCACCAACCTGGCTTTCGGACCCAGGGAGAAGGAGCTCTTCATTACTGCGCGATCGACCGTCTACAGGGTAAGCATGGAGAAATAATATGCAAAAGACAGAGGACCATATACTGGTAATTTTTGGCGCTTCGGGCGACCTGACCCGGCGGAAACTGATTCCGGCACTTGCTGAACTGCTTAAGCTGGAGTTGCTTCCCGATCACTTTGCCGTGCTTGGCATCGGGAGAAGCAAGTATGACGATAGCTCGTACAGGGA
>SPBY01000416.1 GCA_004525825.1 Bacteroidia bacterium | reverse complement strand
GTTTTCTATCTGCACTCTGTAACACTAATCCTGTATGGTTATATACGCCTGCCAGACCCCAAATTTCACCCACTTGGTTGTATAGATCAGAAGCAGCATTGAGCTTTTCCAGGGCCGTATTATAATCCCCGAGATTCTCATAAACCACGGCGATCTGTGTATACACGTCCCCCATATAAATGGTATCTTTCAATTCCGAGAATATCTCCAATGCAGATTCAAAGTCCCCAAGTGATCCCGGGTACCTTCCCATTTGCTGCATAATACTTCCTGAGTGCAATTTTGATTCAGCACTTTTCAACATACTACCTGCTTTCTGGTTGATGAGAAATGCCTGTTTGTAATAGACCAGTGCTAATTCCAGTTCTCCTTTGTTTTCATACGCCTGTGCCAGGTAAGCCAGTGAATTTCCCAACTCAAGCATGTTACCAGTCTCGCTTCGAACCTTAATTGCTTTTAGCAGGTACTCAATGGCAAGATCCAGATCACCGTAATGATCAAAGTAGACAAGACCTATGCTGTTCAGTGAGTTGCCCGTGAGAACCCAGTCATCCACTCTTTGTCTGGCTCGCAGGGCCTCCATGTAATAAGCAAGGCAGGTATCTGAGTCAATTGTCCAGTATATTACCCCCAGGCCTCCCATCACTTCACCTTCTCCCCGGATATCCCCTATATCGAGGTAGAGTTCAAGCGCCCGGTGGTATTCTTTTATAGCTTCTTCAGACTGGCCATTTTTACGAAGGTCTGTGGCAATCCCAAAGATCCGGTCGGCCTGGGCTTTTTTGCCCATTTGCTCCATGGTCCAGTTGTCCAGGTAGCCGGTGGCAATGGAAAGGCTCTTCTCACCATAGGTTTCTTCAAAAGTTTGTGAAATCAGGGTAGCTGCATCCTTCAGGGAAGCGGCCCTGGCTTTGTTCCCGATCATGGTGCGATGGATATAATCGCTTATTAGCTGATTGACAACTGGTTTCACCCAGAGTCTGTGTTCTGAAGCGAGGACCTGGACTTTGGAGCTGTCCCCGGCAAGGCTTGCTTCTGTCAGTTCAGACTGAAACAAATCCTCCGCTTCCTGGGCAATCCCCGGGCGGATGAGGAGGAAAAGAACCACAAGGATAAAAATAATAGACGCTCTGTTGGGTGCCACGTTATTTATTGGGGTGAATTATTTTTCCTTTTCAATCATCAATGCTTTCTGCAGCTCTGCAATGGCGAGGTCCTTTTTCCCCACATCACTATACAATCCTCCCAGGATCTCGTGTGGCAGGGTAGCTTCCGGATTGGAATCCCTGACCCGTTCAAATGCACTGATGGCATCTTCGAACAAACCTGCTTTGGCATAATAAGCTCCCAGCAGGGAGTGCAGGCTGGAATTGCCGGGATCGTCCGTAAACATCCCAAACAGCTTTTTCTCCTCCTCTTTGATCTCCTTGATCTTCTCTTCCGGTAGAATGGTAAACTTCTGGTTCAGGGACCTGAATGAATTGATAAGGTCCTCTCCCTCCACGTTCCAGAAATAGGACTGGCCGTATTCCAGGTCAGCTTCATCTTGTGGAAATGTCAGGGAGGTGGCAGTGGTGCGCTTCTCCCAGACCAATCCCTGGCCGTTGTACAACCTGACCACAAATTCATCAGCAGGTTTCCTGGAGTCCCATTTCAAGCCAGGGGTAGAGGTAGAGATCATGGTATTGCAAGGGCTCAGGGGAATGATCTGCTGGGAAGTTTCGTCTGAACGAAGGTCCATCAATACTCCCATTTCCCCTTTGTTGTCCTGCCGCATGGCCAGGTCGGAGAAGTTTCCGGCCATACCGGCCCCGATATTCATGGAAGAATTACCCGACTGGTTGCCTGAAATGGTAATGCTGCTGTTGGGACCCAGACTGACCAGGTTGCCGTTGGAGAAGAGAAGGCTTACGCTGGCCTTCCTGCCTGTTTCCAGGCGGTCGCCCTTTGCCAGCTGCATTCCAAAGACTACTTTGTAGGAATCATCACTTTGTGGCTGAATCAGTGCGACGCTCCCCTTTACATCTGAGATCACCGCCAGTGCAGGACCATTGTTTTGTGATAAACCGGAAAAGGGTAATAGTATTAGAAGAACCAGAATGAAACTGAGATTCATTAATTCTCTCCGCATGCTTTCTTATTTGAGGGTTTTGACGAATGCATGAGTACCGGTCACCTCGATGACGCTTGCACAGGGACCATTGGATAGAGAAGGTTAATTCCTGTCATGCAGGAATAAGCCATATAATATAGGGAATAAATCATAGTAAGTCAAGTCTTTTTTGATTAAAAAGTGTTTATTATGAATGACTTACCATCGCCGTTTGGGGATGAACCGATATGTGATATATTTGTAATTGTTCATGATAAATAGAAACAGCAATAATAAAAACAATAACTATGAGGAAAAGAGCGATAATAGGATTGCTGGGTCTGGCATTTGCAATGGCTGGGCTTCAGGCACAGAACTGGACCTTGGTATGGGCTGATGAGTTCCAGGGAGATGCCCTCGACACGGATAAGTGGTCCTTCATGATTGGAGATGGCACTGACTATGGAATTCCAGGCTGGGGCAATAACGAACTTCAGTATTACCGCGAAGAGAACGTGACTGTCAGCAACGGGAAACTGCACATCACCGCCAGGAAGGAACCCTTCGGGGGGAAAGCCTATACCTCAGGCAGGATCCGTTCCCTGGATAAGGGCGACTGGAAATACTGCCGGGTGAAGTTTCTGGCCAGGATGCCCAAAGGCCAGGGGATGTGGGCTGCCGTATGGATGCTTCCCACCGATACGGATTACGGAGGATGGGCCGCCAGTGGGGAACTGGATATCATGGAGTATGTGGGTAAAGAACCATCCAGAATATACGGTACCCTGCATTTTGGCGGGGAGTGGCCCGCTAACCAACAAAAAGGCACCTATTTTGAAACCGATGGCTGGCCCTTTTACCAGGAATTCCATGAATTTGTGATGGAGTGGGTGGAAGGTGAGATCCGATGGTACATAGACGGGGAGCTCTATCAGACGCAGGGACAAGGGGATTGGAATTCCTCTGCAGCACCTTTCCCGGCCCCCTTTGACCAGCGCTTTCATCTTTTGATCAACCTGGCGGTGGGAGGGAACTGGCCCGGATCTCCGGACGGGACCACTGAATTTCCACAGGAACTGACGCTCGAATACATCCGTGTGTATGAAGAGGGTGGCACTGGTATTGGAGATTTGGATGAAGAGCAGAACGGCTTCAGGCTGGAGCAAAACCATCCCAATCCCTTCAGCGGTCAGACGACGATCGCCTTCAACATCCCCAATGCAGATCATGTGCTCCTGGAGTTGTATGATTCCACAGGACGAAGGGTCAGGACGCTGGCCGATCATTCCTTTGAACCGGGAATGCACCGGGTGGAGCTGGAGTCGGGCGGACTTACTCCGGGCCTTTACTCTTACAGGTTGAAAACCACCAAGGGAAGCAGCTCGCGCCAGATGCTTATTCTTTGATAGATTGGTGCACCAGGTACATCACCGACTTATAATCAATGCCACTGTTGCGTGATAGACCAATCTCACAGGTGCGGCTGTTGGAGTAACCGGCCGACAGGCGATCCACCTGCAGCTTCAGGTTCCGCAGGGCCCATGTGTTGATCTCCGGGCGGGTAAAGCCTTTATCTCCTGCAAAACCACAGCATCCCACCTCCTCGGGAAAGACCGGGCTTTCGGTGCATGCCCGGGCCACCTTTCGGAATTTCTCCTCCAGTCCCATCTTGG
>SPBY01000307.1 GCA_004525825.1 Bacteroidia bacterium | reverse complement strand
TGATAGAAGATGGCAATACAGAGCTTTTTGCCAGGGAGCTTGATCTCCTCATAAAAGATGAGGATGCACGAAGAAAGCTGGGAGAGGAAGCCCAAAAAATCCAGTATACCCTACGGGGTGACAGGATATTTGAACAGTACTTGACTTTTATTTTTTCCCATACGTATAAAGCATAGAAACAATTTAATGTAAGTATGAAAATCCTGATCAATTGTTCAATGCTGAAGAAAGGAGGGGTGCTGCAGGTCGGACATTCATTAGTATCTGAACTTTTGCATCAGAAGGATCATGATTACTATTTTATTCTTTCTTCCCTGCTTAGAAAGGATTTTCCTGAGATGGAAGAGGGCCCCAGGTTTATCACTTATAATGTTACACCCTCTGTTTTCTTGTCACTTACAGGCAGGGAGAAGAAGCTGGATGCCCTGGTGGAACGTATCCAGCCGGACGTGGTCTTTTCGGTGTTTGGGCCCACCTACTGGAAACCGAAATGTCCTCATGTATCCGGTTACGCCAAAGCGGCTTATTTCTACCCTGACTCTCCGTTTATACAAGGTATGCCGGTCCGCAGGAAAATAAGACTGTTTATTCTGAAGACGCTTCATATGCATGATTTTAAGCGTTTTAACCAGGCGCTTGTGGTGGAGACCAATGATGCTGCCAAGCGGCTTGAATCTCTTATCCCTTCTAAGAAAGTATTTGTGGTTTCCAATACCTATAACCAGGTTTTTGACCAGCCTGAGCTTTGGGATAATACTTTAAAACTTCCCGAATTTGAAGGCATTACGCTGCTTTCTATTACAGCTAACTATCGGCACAAGAATCTGGCCGTCATTCCCGGTGTGATCTCATATTTAAAGGAGCATTACCCTTCATTGAAATTCAGGTTTGTGCTAACTCTGAACAGAAATGAATTCAGGAGTGTGGATGAAGAACAGGCCAGGCATATTCTTTTCCTGGGTCGGGCATCTATCCATCAGGTCCCTTCACTATATAAGCAGTCGGATCTCATGTTCATGCCTACCTTACTGGAGTGTTTCAGTGCCACCTACCCTGAATCCATGAGAATGTCTGTCCCAGTGCTCACTTCGGACATGCCTTTTGCCAGGGATGTTTGTGGAGATGCAGCCCTTTATTTTGACCCGCTTTCAATTGAGAGCATAGGGGAGGCAATTTATACCCTGGCTTCCAGCGAAGACCTGCGTTCAGATATGGCAGAAAGGGGGCAGCATAGGCTGGCTACTTTCGAAACTTCCTTAACACGAGCTCAAAAATACATTGATATACTGGAAACAAGCTATGAAGCAAATCATTCAAAATTTTAAGACTGGCGAAACCTCGCTTGAAGATATACCGGTACCCCAACCCGGAAGTGGAAAAATATTAATACGGACCACGCATTCCCTGGTCTCACTGGGAACTGAAAGAAGCCTGGTGGAATTTGGGAAGGCCAATTTGGTACAAAAAGCCAGGCAGCAACCCGATAAAGTAAAGCAGGTGCTTGATAAAATTAAATCCGATGGCCTGTTACCCACCCTGGAAACCGTTTTCAAAAGACTGGATGAGCCTTTGTCCCTGGGATATTGCAACGTGGGGACGGTGGTTGAAACAGGTGCGGGCGTGACCAACTTTTCCGTGGGGGATCTGGTGGCTTCCAATGGCAAGCATGCTGAATACGTATGTGTGCCAACGAATCTGGTGGCCAAGGTTCCGGGAAATGTAAGTAGTGAGGAAGCTGCCTTTACGGTGATCGGATCGATTGGTCTGCAGGGGATCCGGCTCATTAAACCCACCTTTGGTGAGACCATTGTGGTCTATGGTCTGGGATTGTTGGGACTCCTGTCTGCACAAATGCTGCTGGCAAACGGTCGTCATGTTATAGGCATTGATATCGATGAAACAAAATGTGAACTGGCCAGGACCTGGGGAGTGACCGTCATCAATCCGGCTACGGGAAATGATCCTGTGAAAGCAGTGATGGAAAGCACCGGAGCGGGGGCCGATGGAGTATTGATTACCGCATCTTCAAAAAGCCAGGATATTATCTCCAATGCCGCTCAGATGAGCCGGAAAAGGGGACGTATAGTACTGGTCGGAGTGATAGGCCTGAATATAAGCCGGGCGGAGTTTTATGAAAAAGAGCTCACCTTCCAGGTAAGCTGCTCCTATGGTCCAGGGCGCTATGATGAAAACTATGAACAAAGGGGCATGGATTATCCGCTTCCTTTTGTCAGGTGGACCGAGAAAAGGAATTTTGAAGCCGTACTGAAGGCCATCGCCAGTGGATCCCTGCACGTCAGGGAACTGATATCGGAAATGGTCCCCATCGAGGATTATCTTAAGATCTACGATAACATCGGCCAATCCAGGTCCATTGCCAGCATTCTCACTTACCCGGAAGCAGCAGGCGGACTTAAGAAAGAAGCTGCCATGCAGGTTCTGGAGAGCCGCTCTTTTGCAGGACAGAAAGCTGTCACCGGCTTCATTGGAGCAGGCAATTTTACCAAGATGACCATGCTTCCGAATCTGAAAGGATCCGGGGCTTCCTTTAAGTATATGTGTTCGTCGGGAGGTTTATCGGGAACTACCCTGGCCAAGAAATTCGGATTTTCGCACAGCACCACCGACTATAAAGAAGTTCTGAAGGATGAAGAGGTCGATACCGTCTTCATTACCACCCGACACAATTCCCATGCGAATTTTGTGAAAGAGGCCCTTCAGGCAGGAAAAAATGTATTTGTGGAGAAACCCCTGGCCATCAACCAGGAGCAGTTAAATGAAATCATTGAAGCCTATGAGGCTTCGTCGGCCCACAAGGCCCGACCCACTTTAACCGTGGGCTTTAACCGGCGCTTTTCGCCTCATACGCAGGCCATAAAAAAAGCCATAGGGAAGGATCCGGGAGTCTTGAATATAGTAGCTACCATGAATGCTGGCTTCATTCCTTCGCAGGTGTGGGTTCATGATATGAAGGTAGGCGGTGGCCGCATCATTGGAGAGGCCTGCCACTACATGGACCTGTGCGCCTACCTGGCAGGTTCAGAGATAAAGTCCGTTTGTATGAATAGCATGGGTACCGACACCCAGGATAACACAGACAATGCAAGCATCCTGATGAAGTTCAAAAATGGCAGCACTGCGGTAATCAACTACTTTGCCAACGGTTCCAAATCTTATAGCAAAGAGAGGATCGAGGTGTTTTCACAGGAACGGGTATTTGTCCTGGATAACTTCCGCACCACCACGGCTTATGGCGTAAAGGGATTCAAGAAACTGAAAACCAAAATGAATAAAGGACATAAAGCACAGTTCCATACCTATATACAAAGAATCAAAGAAGGGGGCGATCCCCTGATTGCTTTCTCCGAGATGGTGAATGTGACCAAAGCTTCCTTTGCAGCCCTGCAGAGCCTGAAAGAAAAACAGTGGATTGATGTAGAATGATGCCTGGACGGGTTCGGAAATTTTTTTGGTATCTGGAAGTGGTGTCCAAGCTGGGTATGGGGAATGTATTGTATGTGCTTTACTATCGTCTGCTAAGGAAATCTGGATTTCTTCGCAGGAAATTTAAGGTACAGAAGACCCGGGTGAAGGGCCCGGTTTTCTCCAAATGCTCCACGGTGCCTGACTTCCCAGCCGATTGGGAGGAAAAGCTCCTGAAGCAGGCAGATACTATCCTTAGTGGCCTGCTCCCGTATTATTCCTATCACTGGATGGAGCAATCCACCCCTCCCAACTGGTTTCTTAATCCCTTCAATGGGAAAGAGTGTAAAGAATCCCATAGGCACTGGACGCAGATTTCAGATTTCAACCCGGAACTGGGGGATATCAAGAATGTCTGGGAGGCATCCAGGTTCTCATGGCTTGGGATCCTGGCCAGGGCCTTCTCTGTAAGCGGCAAAATGGTTTATCTCGATACCCTGAACCACTGGCTAAGCGATTGGATGGAAAAGAATCCTGTAAATCAGGGACCCAACTGGAAATGCGGACAGGAAACCTCTTACAGGGTGTTTGCATTGCTGAATGCTGCAAACATTCTGGATCAGGCTGAAGTGCCCTCCGAACTTCTTGTATCGACGATTCATCAGCATCTGGGAAGGATCTCTTCAAACATCAGATATGCCTTTGCCCAGCGAAACAATCATGCCACCAGTGAAGCAGCAGCACTCTATGTGGGAGGAAACTGGCTGTTAAAGGTGGGTGCAACAAATCAACGAGGGCTCAGGACATATGCACGTAAAGGAAGAAAGGCCCTGGAGCGCCTGGCAGGAGAGCTAAGCTATGAAGATGGTAGTTTTGCACAGCATTCTGCGGTTTACCATCGCCTGTTTCTGGATACCCTGAGTACAGCGGTATTCTGGACAAGAAAACTGGTTCTCCGGGAATTTACTCCAGAGTTTTATGCTCATGCCCAAAAGGCCTGGAACTGGCTGCATTCCCTTAGCGATGAATCCGGCTTATGTCCCAACCTGGGATCCAACGACGGGACCCTCCTTCAAAGCAATCATTCCTGTGACTACCGTGATTTCAGGCCCTCACTGCAATTGGCTTCCGCCTTGTTTCACGGGATTCCAGTTTTTGCCAATGGTCCATACAGCGAGGCGCTATATTGGTATGGCATTAAAAACTATGCCGGGAAAAAGGAAGCCTTTAAGAAAGCTTCTCAGGTTTTTGGATCGGGGTATGTGATCATGAATGGAGGAGCTTCCTGGGCCTTTCTGAGGTTCCCCTACTACAAATTCAGACCTGCACACAACGATGCCATGCATTTTGATCTCTGGGCAGAAGGCAAAAATCTCCTATTTGATTCCGGAAGTTATTCTTACAATCCTGAACCCGGTAGCAAGGTTCCCGATCTGAAATCGGTTCATGCGCACAATAC
>SPBY01000452.1 GCA_004525825.1 Bacteroidia bacterium | reverse complement strand
GATCGGGCCTGGTCCCGGGTGGCCACTGCCCACATTACCCTGTTCGATGAGTGGGACAAAGCTTCCCAGGTAGTTCATAACCAGCTGCTCAAAGCTATGGAAGAAAAGCAGGTGACCACCAATAAAGGGAATAAGAACATCCCCATGTTATTAGGAATTGCGGCAGCCAATGACGTGGTGGATCCCAATCCGCGCAATGCAAGCTGGGACCGGCTGCTTTTCCGAATGCTGGTGAAATACCCTGGAGACTACGGGTCCCTCCTGACCGTCTCCGGCGGCAGGAAACCTATCGCCCCTCGTCTGGATCCGGAAGATATCCAGCTCATTCAGGGTTGGGTCGACCATCAGGCCATGTATCTCCCCCAGGAAATCAGGGAAGCCATGAGCGCGATCTATGCTGAGATGAAACGAAAGGGATTTGAAGTCAGTCCGCGGCGGTTTGTGCGATGGGCCAGGGCGATTGTAGCAGAAGCCGTGCTGTCAGGCAGAACGGCTCCCAATATGGAGGACCTCTACACCGGGGCCAACATTCTCTGGATCAAACCCGAAGACATGGAAACAGTGCAGAAGATTGTTGGGGCAAGTTCGGATCCCGAGAAGGCCATCCTGGTACAGGCAGAAGCCACCATTGAAGGCGTGGACCAGGAGCTGGTCAAACTGACTCCAGAAACACCCAATGTGCTTTCAAGGGTCATGGACCTGCAGACCGGGTTGAACGCCCACCGCAAGCAGCTTGAGAGCCTCCGCAACGGCGGGTCTCGTAAGGAACAGCTGCTGAAAAAGATCCAGGAACTCAATTCGGACCTGATCGATAAAGCCTCAGAATTTTCCGCCTAACTTTTTGAAAAAACGAAAGGAGCAACAATGATAAAGGACTTTTTTGGAGACCACCTTACCCCACTCGCCTGGGGTGAGAGGCTTCCTTCTGTCTGGGATAAACCTTTCACTTTCTCTGAACAGGAGTGGGCTGGAAGGGTCACGGATCAGCAGTTCATCCAGAACTCAGCTGAAAACCTTTGCGGGGAATACCAGAAGATCGGCGAGATCATGCGGGATACTTTCGTGGGTTTGCATGACCGCATGGCCCAGTTCCAGGGCAGGGACGACGACCTGGTTTCTACGGAGCTTTTCCGGCACCTATCGGAATCTGACGAGTGGCATGCCCTTAAGGAAAAAACCAGAGGGGACACCATCGGCAGCGCTCTGGCTACCAGCCATATTGCAAAAGAATTTCTCGCCAATCTACCTGAAGAGGTCAGGATTGCCATCCAGAAACACCAGGAAGCCAAACGAGAAATGGAAAATACCCAGGCGCAGGCCAATGCCGGCCTGCCCATCTCCCAGGAGCAGCTCGACGGGCTCCGGGAACGGATGGAACAAACCCAACAACAGGCTTTAGATGCCATGGGTAATTCACCAGCCCAGATGAAGGCCTCAGCCTGGGACTCAGTCCTGGCAGCTCACAACGACCTGAACCAGGCTAAAAAAGCAGCCGATGCGTTTGGACTGGGGTGGGGGAGCCAGTCCGGGCAAGCCAGTTCTATTGAGAATCTGGATGGGATCGTGGAGCTATCGCAGCACATCCGGGAAAATGCGGGGCTGCAGGGTTTACTGGATACCCTGGGATGGGTGGAGGAAATGGCCCAGAGCATCAAGGAAGAAGTCAGCTCCGGACAGCACTACTTCACTCACTACGAAAGGGGCAGCCTGGACCTCGAACGCCTGGCAGACGAGGAATACCTTTATCTGGCTTCCGATATTGAAGAGATCCGGCTGGGGTTCTTTGCCCGGGCGATCGATGGGGACGTGCTTCTCAAACACTATGAAGGCGAGGATGAACTGGGGAAAGGACCCTTCGTCTTTGTCTATGACACATCAGGGTCGATCAAGCCATACCGCACCATCCTGGCCGCGATCATCCTGTCCCTGCTCAAGGCAGCCAGAGAAGAAGGTAGACGGTTTGTGGCCATCCCATTTTCTGGACCAGGCGACTTCCAGGTCTTTGACCCCGGGCCAGATCCAACTCCAGCGCAGCTTTTGGAGCTGGTCAAATTCGGCTATTGGGGAGGCACGGAACCATACCTGCCCCTGGAAGCGGCCCTGGAGATCATCCGCACTGACGAATCCATGCAAAAAGCAGACATCCTCTTCCTGACAGATGGTGAGTTTGCTTCTCCGCCGGATGACTTCCTGCGCAACCTGAAAAAGATCCGAAAGGATATTGGGCTCAGCCTGGTATCCCTGGTGCTTTTTATGACCAACCAACAGTGTGAGCTGTTTTCAGACCGGGTAGTATCGGCCATGCGATTGGATGATCAGGGGAGCGTTCGCATGGCTTTTGAAGACGTGTTCCGAGGCTGGTAAATTTCCAACCTGCAAAAACAATTCAATCCATATCTTAGCTTCGGTTCGGTATCGAACCAGAGGAGTATCTTATGGCACTGCAAAAAATATCTGAATTACCTCCTGAAGAAAGGCCTGCCTACAAGATCGAGAAGTACCCGGAGGCGTTGTCTTCCAGGGAATTACTCGCATTGCTTGTCGGGGGTGAGAACCAGATGGAGATTGCCGACAAACTGTATGCTTCCTGTAACGGGAATCTGAGCCGGCTTGGTCAGGACACTACCCTGGAGGATATTGAGGGAATAGGTAAAGCAACCTCTGACCGGATTTTGGCGGCCATTAAGCTGGGACAGAAGTCAGTTCTCCCTCAAGACCAGAATCGCATAGTTATCCACAGCCCCGAGGATGCAGCAGATCTTGTTCAGTATGAAATGTCAGCCCTGTCCCAGGAAGAACTGCGGGTGATCCTACTCAATACCCGCAATCACGTGATCAAGGTTGTGACCATCTACAGGGGATCGCTCAATTCCTCCCAGGTGAGAATTGGGGAAATCTTCCGTCCGGCAGTCAAACACAACGCTGCGGCCATCATCTTGGTCCACAACCACCCATCCTCAGAGATCTCCCCATCGAGTTGTGATATTGGAATAACAAGGGCAATCCTTAAGGCTGGAAAACTGCTGGATATCGATTGTTTGGACCATCTGATTATTGGAGGAAACACCTTTGTGTCTCTCAACCGGCGAGGTTTGGGGTTCGGGGGAGAAGATGAGCCCTGCCTGGATTTTCAATCAGAATCCACTGACAACAACTCAGAACCAGCTGACAACAATGAAGATCCAGCCGAAATCTACAAAGAAAGGGGCGGTGAAAAAAGGGTGGTTGCAATGTCCAAACCGCTCCCTAAAATGCTCCAGGATCTGAAAAAATCTGAGCTGAAAGCTCCTGGGGCAGTTCAACTTGTTGTCGGCAAAAAAGGAAACGTTATAGCAACCACATTGAGAGATCAAGTTGTGGAAAAGGAGACAAAAAAATGAGCAGCAGTAACTTCGAGGAACTGAGCTGGCACATCGGTCACGATGTTGAAGTGGTCACGTATGGAAGAGGTGGACACGTCTATAACATCGCAAT
>SPBY01000469.1 GCA_004525825.1 Bacteroidia bacterium | reverse complement strand
AGTCCGATGTTGGTCAGTATTTCGCCGACCTCCTGAGCACTTAGGTCGGTCTGTATGTATTGCCTGAGCCAGTTATGGGAAATTTTCATAGATGCAGATAAGCTGCAAAAATAGTGCATTTCTACGAAAGCCCAAAGTGCTCAAGTGCCCTTTGGAACAGACGGACATGTACCTCGGGATAGGTCAGGGCCTCGGGCAGGCCATCGGCCAGGACCAATTCTTCGATTTCATGTTCCAGCCGGGGATCGAGTTCACTTACCTCCACCCCGTAAAACCTCCCGTATTCTTTCTTCCCCTTCACTTCAACTTCATAGTCACACAGGGGTTTCAGAGAGGAATTCACGACTCCTGCTTCTTCAGAAAGCTCCCTTATAGCGGCCTGGTCGGCTGTCTCCCCGGCTTCGATATGCCCCGAAACCATTTCCCAGGTACTACGCTCTCGGTGCCGGACAAAAATCCACTTTTCCTGGTAGCGTGCTCCCATGACCACATAGTTCAGTTTTTGAAGTTCAATGCTTCCGGGAGCAAGCAGGCGCGTGCTTACCTGCATCATTGTTCAGTGGACTGAAAATCCTTGGAGATCCAGCGGAGTTCAATAATTTCTCCGGCGCGGAGCACCCTGATTTTATGGGTTACTGTGGAATTTATATCGTTCAGATAGGCTAAAAGCTTCAGGAGACTCTCTTCCCCTGTGATCTTGATATCGTCTACCTGGAGAATGATGTCACCACCCAGAAGGAGCTCCTGCTCCCCGATGCTTACATTCAGGTATCCGCCCCTAACTCCTATCTGTCCAGCCGGACTATCCTTCACCACATGCTGCACCATCCATCCCGATTCCTGCGGTACGTTCAGGATCATGGCCATGTCATTAGGAAGCACCATGGCTTCAACGCCAAAGAAGCGGCTGCTCCTTTCGGTCAGCAGTGCACGGGCCACATTGGAGGTGGCCGCAAAACCGATCCCTTCAAAGCCACCCGACCGGGTGAGAATGGAACTGACAATGCCTATTACTTCCCCCTTATAATTGAACATGGGTCCGCCCGAATTTCCTGTATTTATGGCTGCATCGGTCTGGAAGAATTCGAGAATCTTGCCATCGTTGGAGAGGTTGGGTTCGGAATGACGGCCGCTGATTACTCCCCTGGAGAGTGAGTAGGGAAGTTCCAGGGGGGCACCCACCACGAAAACTTCGTCCCCGATCCTGGTCTCATCCGAATTTCCAACCACAGCCAAATGTGGCTTGGCGGGAGGATGGTCAAGACGAATCAAAGCTACGTCGGCCACCCTGGAAAACCGTGCGGTTTTGGCTGATATCGATTCACCGTCGTAAAACTGTACCATGATCTGTTCGGCATTTCCTACCACATGAGCAGCAGTCAATACCACATCCTCCATGACCAGTACGCCGGAGCCTAGCCCCAGGCTGGAGGTAAAGGTGCGTGGGTCTCCAGTTCCGGTACTTACACTTTCGGCCACATAGATGGTTACCACAGAGTGTTTGTTTGTCTCGTAAAGATCGGCCAGACTCTGGGCCTTTAGCTGGAGTGTAAGCGTTGCCAGGACTGCAAGAATCAGGATTTTCTTCATGGTAGTTTGTATTGAGTTTAGTATTGGTTTTTCCAAAATCTTCAACACCCGCATGCGCCGAAATGTTCAGTGAATGAAATTAATAATAAAAAACAGGGTTCTCGTGGATTTTAGATATTTTTGTAGCCTCAAGAAAAAAGGATGAAGCAAGCACCGCTCATACTGGTCACTAACGACGATGGCATTCATGCCAAAGGTTTGAAAGAGTTGATTTCTGTAGCACGAAAATTTGGTGATGTAATCACCATCTCCTCCCAGGAGCCCATGTCGGGCATGTCTCATGCCATTACCATAAAGGTACCCCTTCGGGTAAAGCTTGTGGCAGAGGAGCCTGGTTTCAGGTCTTATCTGACCAACGGTACCCCGGTGGATGGGGTGAAACTGGTGCTTAACAGTCTGTGCGATCGCAAACCGGACCTGCTGGTATCGGGCATCAATCACGGTTCTAACTCCTCCTCCAGTATACTTTACTCCGGTACCATGGCTGCTGCCATGGAGGGCGCCATCAACCACATTCCCTCCATTGGATTCTCCCTGCTTAGTTTCGATCCCGATGCAGATTTCACGGCTTCGGGCCGGGTGGCTGGAGAAGTGATTGACCAGGTGCTGGAGAAGGGTCTTCCCGACGGAGTTTGTCTGAATGTGAACGTCCCCTCCATTCCCGGGGAGGAGATCAGGGGCATCAGGATGTGCAGCCAGGCCAACGGGTACTGGAAAGAGGAATTTGAGAAGAGAACCGATCCCAATGGCCGGGAATACTACTGGCTCACTGGCTTTTTCCACAACAGGGAACCGGAGAACGGAGGCGAGGGAACCGATGAATGGGCCCTGAAAAACAAGTATGTGTCCATTGTCCCCATACACACCGATCTGACTGCTTATGGAGTGCTGAAGGAGATGAAGAGCTGGTCCTTTATAAAACTCTCCAGGCATGAGTGAGAATAAGTTCGATTCCATGTTGTACGGTCTGATCCCTGGCCTCTTACTTCCGCCACTTGCCCTGGTGATTTTTTGGCTGGTAAAAAGCGAAATGGGACTGTGGGATTTCCTGGTCCGGTTCCAATACCAGGGAATGCTCTCCAAGGCGCTGAGTGTGGCAACCATCCCCAACCTGCTGCTCTTTTTCGTGTTTATCTGGACCCGCAGGAATTTTTCGGCAAGGGGGGTTATATTTGCAACACTTTTGATGGCATTTGTCATGCTCGTACTCAAATTTGTCTGAGAGAAATATGAAGTATTTTCTGATAGCAGGTGAGGCTTCCGGTGATATGCATGCATCCAGGCTGATGAAAGAATTGCAGGAGGCAGATCCGGGGGCCGATTTCCGTTACATGGGGGGTGACCTGATGAAAGCTGAGTCGGAAGGCATGGTGATGCATTACCGGGAAACCTCTTACATGATGGCGGATGTGTTTCTTCACCTGGGCAAGATATTCAGGAACATGCGAATCATTAAGCGGACAATTCTGCAATGGCAACCCGATGTGCTGATCCCGGTGGATTATCCAGGATTCAACCTGCGAATGTCGCGCTTTGCATACACCCATGGCATCAAAGTATTCTACTACATTTCTCCCAAAGTGTGGGCCTGGAACCAGAAACGGGTGAAGAAACTGAACTTATTCACACACAGGCTCTTTGCCATACTTCCCTTTGAGGTAGAATTCTTTCGCCGCTTTGGGATGGAGGTGGAGTACTTCGGAAACCCGCTGGTGGACCAGGTAAGCAGCTTCAGGAAGCATTTTGAAGGTGAAGGGGCCTGGAAGAAGCGAAACGGCCTGGATAAAAAGCCCCTGGT
>SPBY01000374.1 GCA_004525825.1 Bacteroidia bacterium | reverse complement strand
CCTTACATGGTCCGCTGCACTAACCATCGCAAAAAAATTCTGAATCCAAAAGCTCGTGGTAAGTTTCGCTTAAATATTTAACTCTCCCCAACCCTGCCGGTAGCTTCTCTTCACAAATTGGTTGGCCTGCTCGAAATTGGTGATCCGCATATTGGGGCCATCCCAAAGGTAGTTGATGTACCTTCCGGGAAAGACAAAGGATTCCATTTCCCCGTAAACCGGATCGGTGCGAGTGATCTTCTCCCTGATATTGAAACTCCTTAACAGGAGGTTCCCCATAAGTACGGTCTCTGTAAGGGGTCCGGCATATCCCGGGAAGGGGGATTCCACGCTGGCATTCCCGTATCCTGCAAGGCAGGCATCGATCCATTGCCAGTAATGGCCATCCATTCCCCCTTCAATCCTGGGGTATTTTTCAGGTACACTCACCTGGTCGTTCCTGCTGAGGGGAAGTAATATCGGGTTGCGACCTCCCCAACCGCAAGCCGCTTTCCCTTTGGAGCCGATAAACAGGGCAGCTCCCTCATAATCACCTATCCCTGGCCAATCGCCCATGATTTCGTTCATGTTCTGTTCCGGATCAAGCTCCTCCGGAAATTCGGGAGTGATCCCTCCGTCCATCCAGTAAAGGTCCAGGTTCTTTCCATTCTTCATTTGATACTTGAACTTGATGGAGCTGGCTACCGGTCCGCTTTCAGGATAGATAGCCTCCTCAAAGATGCCCGTGTAAACAGTGCTTGCACTACACGATACTTCGGTGGGGTAACCCAGTTCCAGTAATTTGAAAGGTGGACCAATGATGTGGCAACCCATGTCGCCCAAAGCCCCTGTGCCAAAGCGCCACCAACCCCTCCAGTTAAAGGGAACCAGGTTTTCAACATAGTCGGTCTCCTGGGCTGTCCCCAGCCATAAATCCCAGTTGAGCTCCTTGGGAACTGGCGGCCTGGAGGTGGGCCAGGAGATACCCTGGGGCCATACGGGCCTGTCGGTCCAGCAATAAACCTTTTCAATCTCACCCAGCACATCCGCTTCCATCCATTCCTTCAGGATCTTCATGCCATCACCCGAATTGCCCTGGTCGCCCATCTGAGTCACCACCTGGTACTTCTCGGCAGCCTCTGTAAGGATCCTGGCTTCGTATATATCGTGTGTAAGCGGCTTCTGGAGATAAAGGTGTTTTTTCAGTTGCATGGCGGCCAGTCCCACCACGGCATGATTATGGTCGGGGATGGCCACGGTAACCGCATCGAAATTCTTATGTTCCTTTTCGAACATCTCGCGCCAGTCGTTGTAGTAGGGTGCCTTGGGGAAGCGTTTCCTCGTGCGGGCCGACTGCCTGTCGTCCACATCGCAAAGGGCAGATATCACAGAATTTTTCCGGGGTGTGCTTGCATGACGATCGATATCGAATGCCCCCTGTCCACCACATCCTACCGCAGCAATATGAAGTTTATCGCTGGGCATGACATGACCCAGGCCGCTGACGGTATAACTGGGAAGAATGGTGAATGCAGCTGCACCTGTGGCGGCTGACTTGACAAATTTTCTTCGGGAAAGGTTTTGCATAACTCAGTTCTTTTTTATGATAGTTTGAATGCCATCAACGAAGTGGTTTCACAGCCACCTCTTTAAAATATACCACATCATTCTCGCCGTGGTTCTGGAGACCCAAATATCCAAAATCGGGACGCGGACCATGGAAGGGCTCAAAATCCCAGGTTCTGGGAGGAACCGGATCCCCATCTGTATAATCTGTTACTTTCACTCCATTTAAATAGACAATCGTCCGCGGTCCGTCGAGGGTGATCTCAAAAGTGTTCCACTCGGGTCCCGGCTTCCCCATATCCGGCACCAGCGGCTTGGTAAGTGAATAGATCATCCCGGTAGAGTGGTACTCGGTTTCATCGGAAAGCTCAGGCATGTTGTCGATCTGTATTTCGTGTCCGTAGTAGACTGGCATCCACTCTTCATAGGGCTCAATGGGTACTCGTACAAAAACTCCCGAATTACTGTTCTCCTTTTCCATTTTAAAAACCACCCGGATCTTGCAGTTTCCGAACTTCTCACCAGTCCAGTAAAGAAGTCCCATGCCTCCATGCCCCCTGATCAGTCCGTCTTCGACCGACATGGACCCATTGCCGGCATGCTTCCATCCCTCCAGGTCGGTTCCGTTAAAGAGTGGCCTCCACTGGGAGGTATCCGCGGCCTGTCCCGCATCGGCATCAGATATACCTGTGGCATCGCCTGTCCCGGTTTCCCCGGCAGATCCGGTACCCCTGTTACAGGAAAAGTACAGCGCAGTACCGGCAAGCATCAGCATTAGAGTAATTAATTTTGAGTTTTTTGTTTTCATAGCTTAGTTTATTTTAGAATCTTCCCGCTTTGTTCCCAGGGTGGCATTTTTCACCATGGGCCTGGCCCAGAAGCTTACACTCAGGATGTACAGCAGGGGCAAGAAGAGGACCAACATTCCTGCCTGCAGGCCAATCATGTCTTTCAGCTTTCCAATGAGCAGGGAAAAAATGGCCCCGCCTGCTATGGCTGTACACAGTATACCAGCAAATGAACCGTGGAATTTCGGGACGCTGTTAAGCGCCAGAGAAAAGATGATGGCATACATCACCGAAAGGCAGAAACCAAGGGCCGCAAACCCAAACAGGGCAAAGTGAACCGGCCCAAACAGGGAGAGTCCAAGTATTACCAGTGCAGCTGAGGAAAATATGGCCAAAACCACTTTGCTGTCGAGAATTTTTAAAAGCCCCAGACCCAGGAAACAGCCCACAGTCATCATTCCCCAGAACAGACCCACCGTCCGCGCCCCTTCTACTTCAGGGACCAATCCGTGGTAGGTCCTGAGAAACTCTGAGATCCAATTGGCAATTCCCTGCTCGGTCCCCACATAAGCAAAGATCCCAAAGAAAAAGAGAATCACTTTTTTCTGCCTGAATAGCTGCATATGTGTATCCCAGGCACCCACAATTTCATCCTCTTTGCGGATCACTTTGGGAAATTTTGATGAGAGAATCAACACCAGCATCAGGAAACTTACGAGGGAAAATACCAGGTAGATGGAGACCCAGGGCAATTTCACCGGGGTCAGGAAGGAAATCATATCCAGAAGCACTCCCTGTTCATCGGCAGCAGCAGCCAGGTGCGTCACCAGGTAGGAATATACAAAGGGACTAAGAAAAGAGGCAGCCCCAAAAACCAGCTGGGCCACCACCGAATTAAATGCGAAATGCTCCTCCCCGCCTACTACCCTCAACAATGGATAGATGGCCACCTGTAAAAGAGCCATGCCCGATCCAATCAAAAATAGTGAACACAGGAATACAGGAAATATGGGAATCACAGAAAAAAGCACCGCACCGCACAGAGCAAGTGCCCAGGCAAGGATCAGGCTCCTCTTCTCTCCATACCTCTGAATGAACATTCCCGACGGGATCGACATGAGGGCATAGGCAATAAAAAATGAGAAGGGAAGCAGTCCCGTCATGGTACCAGTCAGTTGGTAGCTGTCGCTTACATTTGGATTGATGGAACCAAGTATGTTGGTTAAAAAAGATATGGCAAAGAAGACCAGGAAGATCAGGAATAGAATAAAGAGATTGCGTTTCATGATTGTGCTTGTTTGGACTAACTAAGTTATGATTATTTTCCGGGTGCCATATGATCCTTAAGGAAACTGAATATACATTATATTCGTTCAAAGATCCGTCTATGAATAAGAAGATTCTTAAGCTTGCCATTCCTAATATCATCAGCAACATCTCCATCCCGCTGCTGGGCATTGTGGATATGACGCTGATGGGGCATCTGGAGTCGGATTCTTACATCGGGGCCATTGCCCTGGGTTCACTGATCTTCAATTTCATTTACTGGGGACTGGGATTCCTGAGGATGGGAACCAGTGGATTTACCGCACAGGCCTGGGGCAGAAGGGATCTGCCGGAAACCATCCTGGTACTCTCCAGGGCAGCCTTCATTGCTTTGGTAACCGGCGTACTGTTGCTGCTGCTTCAGAAACCCATAGAGATACTCAGCTTCCTCGTGTTGAAAGGAGAGTCCCGGGTGGAGGAACTGGCCATGGCCTATTTCAGGATCAGGATATGGGCAGCCCCGGCCGCATTGGGACAGTTTGCCCTGCTTGGGTTTTTCCTGGGAATGCAAAATGCCAGGCTGCCCATGGTGGT
>SPBY01000186.1 GCA_004525825.1 Bacteroidia bacterium | reverse complement strand
TTAAAAGGGCTTATAGCCCAGGATCTCGCGGACATCGCGAATGGTTTTGGAGGCGCTTTCGCGGGCTTTTTCCGCTCCCATTTTCACCACCTTTCGCAGGTAGTCTGAATCATTGTAGATATCATTGATCCGTTCACGGATGGGAGTGGTGAAAGTGATAATGTCCTCTGCCAGTTGCTTTTTAAGATCCCCGTAACGAATAGTGCAGTCCTTGTAAGAGTCTCTGAAATGCTTAACAGTATCTGGAGTGGATAAAAGCTCCAGCATGTAGAACAGGTTGGCGATGGGCTCCTTCATGGGAGAATTGGGTTCCTGGGGGCCGGCATCCGTTACTGCACGCATCACTTTCTTGCGAATCACCTCCGGTTCATCGGCCAGGTAAAGCCCGTTTCCCTCGCTTTTGCCCATCTTTCCAGTACCGTCCAGGCCAGGGACCTTGACCAGCTCTTCCCCAAAATTGTAAGGCTCGGGCAATTTGAAATACTCTACTCCATACATATTATTGAAGCGCTTGGCAAATTTACGCGCCATTTCCAGGTTCTGCTCCTGGTCCTTTCCCACCGGAACCTTATCTGCCTGGTGAATGATGATGTCCGAACACATGAGCACGGGGTAAGTGAGCAGTCCGGCATTGACGTTTTCTGGTTGCTTCCGGACCTTTTCCTTAAAGGTGGTCGTCCGCTCCAGTTCACCCACATAAGCATTCATGTTGAGCAGGAGGTAGAGTTCAATGATCTCGGGTACATCGCTCTGAATATACAGGGTGGCGATCTCCGGATCGAGTCCGGCTGCCAGGTACTCAGACAAAACTTTTCGGATATTATCATGCAGGTTCTCCGGTTTGGGATGGGTGGTCAGAGCATGGTAGTCCGCCACGAAAAAGAAGCACCTGTTTTCGTGCTGCATCTTCACAAAATTCTTTATTGCTCCGAAATAATTTCCAAGGTGAAGGTTTCCGGTCGACCTGATCCCGCTCAATACTGTGTCCATCGTGCAAAACTATAAAATGTTCTTGAAAAAACGTACTTTTGCCACCATGACCACCAACCGGCAAGAGAAAGTATCGCGCTTGCTTCAAAAAGAGCTCGGAGAATATCTTCAGAGGAGTGGCCCTGGCCTCACCGGAGGAAAGATGATCACAGTGACCGTGGTGCGCATCAGTCCTGATCTGGGTATTGCCAAGGTCTACCTGAGCATCTTTCCGGGAGAAGGAGCGGCAGAGGCCGTAAATGCCATTTCTGAAAAGGCCGGGCTGGTTCGAAGTGCTTTGGGCAACAAGCTCAGGAACCAGTTGAGGCATATTCCCCAATTCACATTCTTCCTGGATGATTCGCTCGATTACATTGACCGGATCGAGGACCTCCTAAAAGATGAATGATGCAGTACGATCCCATCAAGAGAAGCCTTGGCAATATATTTAACCGAACCCCTTTCCTCAGGCGACTCTTTTATGAATTATTGGACCTGCTCCTGCTCCGCTCTTGGCACATCCGCAGGGAGCTGAGAACCCTGGACAAGAGTGGATTTTATCCGGATCATATTGCAGATGCAGGCTCCGGCTTCGGCCAGTATGTTTATTACCTCTCGGGCAAATACCCCGGTGCCAGGATTACCGGCCTTGACATCAAGCAGGAACAGGTGGATGACTGCATGCATTTTTTTTCCTCCATTGGCAGGAGCCAGAAGGTAGAGTTCCTTTATGCCGACCTGACAAAACTGGAGTATTATGAAGAGTGGGACCTGGTACTCTCGGTCGATGTCATGGAGCACATTGAAGATGACCGGACAGTCTTTCAACGCATATATAAAGGCCTGAAACCGGGAGGAGTTCTGCTGATCTCCACGCCTTCTGATCAGGGAGGCTCTGATGTGCACCACGAACATGAAGAATCTTTCATTGATGAACATGTCAGAGATGGCTATGGCGTGGAAGAGATAGATGAAAAGTTACGGGAGGCCGGCTTTTCAGATATCCGGATCAAGTACTCCTATGGCCGTCCGGGAAAGATCTCCTGGAAACTATCCATGAAATATCCCATATTGCTGACAAACGTCAGCAAACTCTTTTTGCTGATTCTTCCCTTCTACTACCTGGTAACCTATCCCTTTTGTTACCTGCTCAACAGGACCGATGTGAGAAGAGAGCATGCCACCGGGACCGGACTAATCGTGAAGTGTCAGAAGTGAACCTCCCCTTATACATAGCAAAGCGATACCTGCTGGGCAAAAAATCCCAGAATGCCATCAACATCATTTCCGGCATCTCTATCCTGGGTATCACCACAGGAACTATGGCACTTGTGATTGTCCTGTCGGTATTCAATGGTTTCGACTCTGTGGTAAAATCACTGTTCAATACATTTGATCCGGAGATCAAGATATCGGCCACCGAGGGGAAAACTTTTACCCCCGATCCGGCCAAAGCCCGATCCATCCTGGCGCTTCCGGGTGTGGCAGCCATGTCTGAGGTACTGGAGGAGAATGTATTATTGCTTTATGGCGAAAAACAGCACATCGCCACCATCAAAGGGGTAGATGATGCTTATCAGGATGTGACCGGACTCGATTCCATGGTCTATGACGGTTCCATGAAGTTAAGAGACCGGAACCGGGCCTATGCGGTAGTGGGACAGGGAGTGGCCTACAAATTGAGTATCGGGCTCAGCTTCATTGATCCCCTCTGGGTCTATACTATCGACCGGAAAGCCAAAATAAACATGTCCAATCCAGAGGAGTCTATTCGAAGAGATTTTCTTTACCCTGCGGGCATCTTTGGTGTTGAAACTGATATCGATTCCAGGTACGTTTTTACTGACATCGCATTTGTCAGGGAACTGCTCTCCTATAACAACGAAGTCTCTTTCCTGGAAGTAAGACTCGATCCCAATTTCCCTCCCGACCAGGTACAGAAAGAGATTGCGACACTGCTGGGGGAAGAGTTTCAGGTAAAAAACAGGGAACAACAGAATGAGCTCTTCTACAAGGTCATGAGATCTGAGAAGTGGGCCATATTCCTGATCCTGACCTTTATTCTGATCATTGCCTCCTTCAACATCATCGGTTCGCTCTCCATGCTGATCATTGAAAAGAAAAAGGACATTCTTACCCTTCGCAACATGGGAGCTGGTAACTCCCTGATCAAGAAAATCTTTCTGGTGGAGGGGTGGATGATATCGGCCATAGGTAGTATTACCGGTCTGCTCCTGGGTACCACCATCAGCTGGATCCAGCAGCGGTTCGGTGTCATTAAACTTTCAGGCAGCGGTTCCTTTATAATTGATGCCTATCCTGTTCATATTGAAGTTATTGACATCATATTAATATGGATCACGGTGCTGCTGATCGGATTTCTCGCAGCCAGGTACCCTGTCAGGCAGATCTCAAAGAAGTATCTTGTAGCCATTGAGAAAGAGGGCATTGTTTAAAACTTTGCATCTCTCATTCCCCCAGAACCCCTATTTTTATGGCAATCTGAGCAATAGGTTCCAGAGGTACCTGCAACCAAATACAGGATTACTCTGTATTACGGGTACCGGCACGAATTTGAGTCTCTATGAAAAGATACAGGTTCTTAATATTTGTAATACTCATAAGTGCTTCATCCATTCTATCCCTGTCAGCACAGGTAGTGAATATCTTCGATGTTAGTACAAGCCCCGCCACATGCTCAGATGGCATAGACGGTTCAATTACTTTTTCTATTTCTGGCGGGCAATCACCCTACAGATGGTATCTCTATTCTGACAGTGGAATTCCGGATGATTTTGGTGGGCCCACCACGGAGACCACCATCACCAGTACCGGGCGAAAAAAATATGGAACTTACCTTCTGGTTGTCAGAGACTTCAATGACGATGCCGGGACAGCATTTGCATCGGTCGGCGGGCCCGACCCCATAAACATCCAGAGTTTCTCTTCCACCGATATCACCTGCAACAATGCCAACAACGGAACCATTTCCGTAACGGCCACCGGAGAGAGCGGGGCCTTCTTTTTTGACCTGGCGGGACCGCTAATTCAAACCAATACCACAGGCAGTTTTACGGGTCTTCCCCAGGGAGACTATACGGTCACCGTACGTGACCAGGGTGCCTGTACCACCACAGATGTAACCCCCACGCTCACCATAAACAATCCCAGCCTTATCTCTGCTGTAGTAGATAATATTACCGATGCAGGGTGTTTCGGAGAGAGTACCGGCTCCATTGCCATTACTCCCATGGGAGGAAGCCCTTCAGGCTCGGGCACCGGATATACCTATGCATGGACAGGCCCCCCTGCATTTTCCTCCACCGCAGAGGATATCACGGATGTGGAAGCGGGCGGTTACTTTGTCACCATTACAGACGGGAACGGCTGTTCCTCCATGCTGGGACCTTATACGGTGGGACAGCCTACTCAAATAGCTGTCGTACTTGATGCCAGTACAGATGTCCTCTGTAATGGAGGGAACGATGGCACGGCCTCCATATCTACCAGCGGGGGAGCAGGAGCTTACACCTACTCCTGGGTCGGACAGGTCAACGGACTTGTCTCCACCGATGAAGACCCGGGGAACCTACCTGCCGATACCTACAACCTGATTGTGGTAGACTCCGATGGATGTTCCAGGACCTTTACTTCCTTCCTGACCATTGATGAGCCGCAGCTCTTAAGCATCACTGTGGATCAGGTCAACGATGTGAACTGCAACGGGGGCAACGACGGATCAGTACTCATTACACCCAGCGGCGGAACACCCGTCTACAGCTTTCTCTGGACTGGTGCTCTATTCGGATATACCTCCACCAACGAGGACCCAACGGGAATGCCAGCCGATAGTTATTCTGTTACCATCACAGATGACAACGGATGCAGCCGTATTTATACCGACCTGCTTACCATCGGTGAGCCTCCTTCCCTGATAATGACCCTGGATGGAAGCAACAATGTCAGCTGTTTCGGGGGCAACGATGGAACGGCTACCATCACAGTAGCCGGGGGGACCCCACCCTATACTTATGCCTGGGTGGGGGTCATAAACGGACCTGCTTCAGATGTGCAAGATCCCAACGACCTCTTGGCCGATACCTATTCGGTTTTCATCATTGATAGCAAAGGGTGCTTCCTCTCCTCCATTAATTTTCTGACCATTACTGAGCCTGCCGGATTGGCGGTAAGTGTCGACCTGGTCACCGATGCAGCCTGCAATGGTGAGTCCACAGGAGCCATTGACATTACCCCAATTGGAGGTACTGCACCTTTTATATATGACTGGACTGGTCCGAACGGTTTCACTTCCACTGACGAGGATCTCACTGGTCTGGCAACGGGCGATTATAGCCTGACCATCGCCGACGGACAAACTTGCTCCCGGGTGTATACCAACCTGGCTACTATAAGTGAGAATCCTCCCATAACTGCCACTTTTGCAGTGACTGACCTGAGTTGTGGAGATCCCTTCCCCAGCAATGACGGAGCCATTGATGCCACCATCTCGGGTGGCGTACCCATATACACCTATCTATGGTCCGGACCTTCAGGCTTTACTGCCAGCACTGAAGACATTAACGCTTTGCTCCCCGGTTCCTATGTGCTGGAAGTTACCGACATGCTTGGATGTGTAATGAGCTTCCCCGCACAGGTGGTAGGTATACCTCCTGTACTTACTGCAAGCACCACCCAGGTGGATATTGACTGCTTTGGAGCGGGCGACGGATCCATAGACCTCACTGCCACCGGAGGAACAGCACCCTACCTCTTTGCCTGGACGGGTCCTTCCGGATTTACGGCCAATACCGAAGACATCTCGAACCTGGAAGCCGGTGCTTACAGCGTAGCAGTGATTGACGATCATGGCTGTCCGGTTCCATTTCCAAATATCGCTACCATTACAGAGGTTCCCGAAATTCTGGCATCGCCTCTTAGAACGGATGTAACCTGCGCGGGTGGGGCCGACGGCACCATCGATATTACAGTGACTGGCGGAACCTTACCATTTACATTTGCCTGGACCGGGCCCTCCGGTTTTACAGCCACCACTGAGGATCTTAGCAGTCTGGCAGCCGGTAGCTACAGCCTGACCATCACCGATGTGAACGGATGTGTGGTCAGCTTCCCCAATTTGGAAACCATTCTTGAGCCAGCACCAATAAGCGTAAACTATACTCAGGTAGATGTGACCACCTGCTTTGACGCCACCGAGGGCAGCATCGCTGCTACCGGAGCCGGAGGTACCGGGACCATCCTCTATTCTTTGGATGGATCCATCCCGGATATTTCAGGGAATTTCATAAATCTGACAGCCGGGTTCTACACT
>SPBY01000614.1 GCA_004525825.1 Bacteroidia bacterium | reverse complement strand
GTAGTAAATCCGATTTCAGGGGATGCGAAGGAAGTGATTTTGCTCTCCAGGACCAGGATCTCCTGGCTTCCTGAGACCGGATTGTTATAAAACAGTGCCAGATCGGGCGCTGCATCCCCGGCAAACTCCCCTGAGACCGCATGCACTATTTCGGTCAGATCCAGTTCCGAAACTGAGGCATTGTAATAAGTGGCGGGGAAAAGCTGAGCCGATGCGGATCCCTCAAAAACCGGAACGAGTGTTTGCAAACCCGATGGATCCTTCATCCATACGGCTATATCGGAATAGGAATCCCCATTGAAATCGCCTGAGCTGGCAAATTTCATGTCTGAGAAATCATACTCTGCTTTGGTGGCATTGTATGCAGCAGGCAAGAGCTCAAAAGAATCCCCGTCAGATTCAAAAAGAAAAACAGACTGCTTTGTTTCAGGAGCCGTTCCGAAATAATTGTAGAACACCGCGATGTCAGGCTTTCCGTTCCCGTTAAAGTCTCCTGAACATGCAAATTTCAATGCGGTAAAATTAAAATCGTTCCGCTGACAGGTGTACCACGTATTTGCTTCAGAAAACGTGGTGCCATCCGATTCCAGGACATATATATGCAATTGTTCAGAGCTTGGATCGTTATAAAAAACAGCGATATCGCTAAATCCGTCCTGGTTGTAATCGCCAGCCACTGAAAAACTTACATTGTCAAAATAGAGGCCTGTATCCAGAATGGAGAACCAGGACCCAGAGGGGATAAACCGATCCCCGTTCGAACGGCTGATCCTCACCACCGAACAGGTAAATTCGGGATTCAGATTGGGGGTGTACAAAAGATCATCAAAAAGAGCAAGTTCATCCAGTCCGTCTCCGGTAAAATCGCCCGCAACTGTCAGGCGGGGATGATTCTCTGCCAGGTCCACGCTGCGCGTCCGAAATGCATCCACCATACTGAACCTGGAAGCGCCTTGCTCAAAAAGAAGCTGGGAGACAGTTTCATCCACCCGCGGATAAATGGCCGCCAGATCTGAAGTCTGTCCGGCTATTCCATCAGGAAAGAACAGGCATATCAACAGAATATAGATGGGATTCCTAAGATTCACGTCACGCTTTTGAATTACTCTGACAAAACTATAAAGAAACTGTTGATAAGGATCCATAGTTATCGAGGTTTTCAGCAACTGCTTGAATGAAACCCGGGGAGTTACTACATTCGTTGGTATCATTTTAATACAAAAAACTGACTCATGCACCTGAACATCCTGATCTGCATTCTTCTTGCAATTCAACCTGGTACCTACCATAAGGCAGGAAATGGCCTGGGGAATTCACAGATCAGGTTTGAACGTGATAAGGTAGGAACAGTGGCCTTTCTGGGTGGTTCCATTACACAAAACGGCGGGTGGCGCGATAGCCTCTGTAACTACCTGCAGGAAAGGTTCCCGGACACCCGGTTCACATTCATTCCTGCCGGGATTGCCTCCATGGGAAGCACTCCGGGTGCTTTTCGCCTGGAACGCGATGTGCTTTCCAAGGGACCCGTTGACCTGCTTTTCGAGGAGGCTGCTGTGAACGATGCCACCAACAGAAGAAGCAATGAGGAGCAGATCCGTGGCATGGAGGACAGTATCAGACACACACTCAAAGCCAATCCGGCCACAGATATCGTGGTCATGCATTTCGTGGATCCGGGTAAGATGGAAACATACATTCAGGGAAAAATACCGGAGGTCATCCGCAATTTCGATGAAGTGGCAGGCCATTACAAGGTGGGAACCATCAATCTGGCTAAAGAAGTCACCGACAGAATTAGTAATGGGGAATTCACCTGGGAGGATGATTTCAAGGATGTGCATCCCTCTCCCTTCGGACAAAGTATCTATTTCCGGTCTATGAAAGCCTTCCTGGAAAAGGCCTATGCCCAAGCAGTGACTGGAAATGAGCAAATCACACCCCATCCCATCCCAGAACCCTTAGATCCCTATTGCTACGAACATGGCAGCATCGTTCCTTTTCAAAAAGCAATTGATGTTCAGGGTTTTGAGCACATAAATAACTGGACGCCTGATTTGAGTGCAGGTACAAGAAAGGGATATACAAATGTGGACATGCTGGTGGGAAAACATCCCGGAAACAGCTTCACCTTTCAGTTTGAGGGCAATGCAGCAGGGATCATGGTGGCAGCCGGACCGGATGCGGGAATGATCGAATACCGCATCGACGGCAAGGATGTCCTGACCCTAGATCTGTTTACCCGGTGGAGCCAGCAACTCTATCTTCCCTGGTACTTTACCCTGGCAAGCGGACTGGAGCAAGGAAAACACACCCTGGTAGTAAAGATATCCCGGGATAAAAATGCGGAAAGCCTTGGGCACAGCTGCATCATAAAAGCATTCTATATAAATAAATTGCGATAATGGGGGAGAGGAGTTCCACAACAGCAACTGTGGAAAGAAGTTTGAATACCGTGATTTTGCCCCCCTGTTCAAAGCCGAACTGTTTGATCCCGGACTCTGTACAAGAAGGGCTGGAATTCCATGTAGGTGGGCCCAAAAAGAGACCTGGTGGGGGATCTTATGG
>SPBY01000382.1 GCA_004525825.1 Bacteroidia bacterium | reverse complement strand
CTTTGCAGACTGCTTGATTTCCAACTTGTTGTAGTACTTACTGACCATGGCTGCACCCACAATGCCAGCTTCGTTCATGAGTTTGGCGGGGACCACTTTGGCCTTGGTGGTCAGATGGTGGAAGAACTTATCACCTTTCTTGCTGGCGCCTCCTCCAATGATGATTATGTCGGGCCAGACCAGCTCTTCCATGCGGAGCAGGTATTCGTTGAATCGTTTGGCCCAGGTGTCCCAGTCCAGATCATTCTTCTTCCTGGCTGCGTCGGTGGCGTACAATTCTGCATCGGCCCCGTGAAGCAGAATATGGCCCATTTCCAGGTTGGGAACCAGCTTGCCATTGGAGAATATGACCGTTCCCAATCCGGTACCTACGGTGACCAGAAGAAGGTTTCCTTTCTGACCCTTCCCGGCTCCGAATTTTACCTCGGCCATTCCAGCCGCATCGGCATCGTTGACCACATGTACTTTACAGCCTGTAGCTTTTGAGAAAAGCGTATTGAGATCCTTATCGATCCAGCTGTTATCCACATTGGCTGCCGTACGGGCCACTCCCTGCTGAATTACTCCCGGGAATCCGACTCCTACCGGACCCTTCCATTTAAAGTGCTTTACAATTTTGCCCAGAACTAAGGCAACGGCTTCCGGAGTGGAAGGCTGGGGGGTGGGAATCCGGTATCTATCGGTGAGTGGCTTACCTTTCTTGGTATCAACGATGGCACCTTTAACACCAGATCCTCCTATGTCGATTCCCAGAATCTTATTCAGTTTCATAATTCAGCATTTATTATTTGCACATAGTTAATTAAGGGTCCTAAATTAAATTTTTTTTTGACCCCAGGGAATTTAATAGGCCGAAAATGATCCTCCATGGATTTTTTTTCCTTATCTTACTTAAAGCAGACATACTCATTAAGAATCATAGATTATGGAAGATCAGCCGGTATATAAGTGGAATTCAAAAAACATCCTGGTGGTGGAGGATGATGAGTCGAGTGCCTATCTTCTCAACGAGTTCTTAAAAAATACCGGGGCCAAGATTACTTATACCACCGATGGCCGGGAAGCTGTGGAGTATGTGCGTGACAATCCTGAAACCGACGTGATTCTGATGGATATACTTTTGCCGGAAAAAGACGGACTTACGGCCACCAGGGAGATCAAGTCTTTTGCCCGAAACGTGAAAGTAATTGCCCAGACATCTTATGCATTCTCTGTGAATGCCAAGGAAGCCGAACAGGCCGGGTGTGATGCCTTTCTTACCAAGCCATTGAACATGAGTTTATTGCTTGATAAGATCGATGGCTACCTGAGCTGACTCTTTATTCAAACACTGCCCTGTACAAAGAGTTTGCCTCTACAGCCTCCCTGCTGAAATGATCCCTGTGGAACTGGTTGTTGAGATACAGCGGGGTCTGATCGAGGTAGTGGGGAGATGCAGGTACTCCGGAAGTTCCGGTGGGTATCACTGTCCAGGATTGATCCCAGTCCGCCGTGTGAAAGATATGACGCTCGGAGGCTCCATGGTTAGTCACAAAGGATGAGCCCTTTGGATAACTGTAAGGACATACGGTGTGTGAACTGCCTCCAATGGGATAGGGGCCCCGGTTTACCCGGAACAGTTTCTCCACAATGCTTACGCCCCCCATGGGGTGGATCAGTGCTACCGAATGCAGCTTCCCCCACTCCCAGGAATTTACATCGGGTCCGTACATCGCTGTAAGCGTATCCACACTTTGCTGAAAAGCAGTCCGGATGTTGTCGTAGAAGCTTTCTTTCACCCCCGGAGTATTCACATTATCGCACCAGAGGGACTGCCCGGTAATCCTTGTTTTTTCTATGAGATTTTTAGAGATGTCGTTGTATGCCAGCTGCCCGTAGTGCTGATCTCCCAGTTCGTCGAAAAACATGGCTTTATTCAGTTCAAGGAACATGATCTCAAAAATCAGGGCCGCAGAGGATGAGGCTTTCATATCATAATCCCAGTCGGAAAGAAGCTCTATGGCAGCCTGGTATTCATCGCCACCAAAATTCTGAAGGGCGTCCAGGTAAACCGGGGTATACCTCATGGCAAAATGGGAAGTCTGGTCGCGCAGCATCCGCTTGAAATCGTCGGTGCCAAAGAGTTCCTTTTCTTCCAGCATCTCCCGGATTCTTCCGATGCGCCAGGGCAGGCTGAACCACGATCCAATGTAGTAGGGATAGTCCTCGCTCACAGTCTTGTTGTTGGCGCTGGAGACATAGCCACATTCCGGATTAAATGAATAGGGCAGTTCCTCGAAGGGTACCTGACCCATCCAATCGTATAAGGAGGTATCGCCTGGATACACAAGTATTCCGCCTTCACGCCGGATGGGAATGCCCGCGGAAGTCTGTAAGCCGATGTTTCCGAAGCGATCGGCATACACAATGTTCTGGCTTACCGAGTTGAAGGTACTCACCGCCTCCCTGAAATCGCTCCAGTTTTCAGCACGGTTCAGGAGCTGCACAGAGCGAACTTCATTACTGAATTCATTGCCCTGCCACCTGGCCGAGATTACTTTGTCTTTCACCCCTTTGAACCCGCTGACCACAGGACCCCTGTGTGTATAGCGGTTAATCCGGTGCACAGCTTCGTCCAGGCCCTTGACCACAATCTCCTCCTCCACAATTCTCATATCGACCCATTGGCCGTCCAGCAGGTACTGGTTGCTGTCGGCCGGATTGATGGTTTCCAGGTAGAAATCCAGGTCATCGACCGTTACATTGGTCATTCCCCAGCCAATATCCTCGTTATGCCCTGCAATAACATAGGGAGCTCCGGGCAGTACCACCCCGGTTACATTGAGTTCTCCTTCAATCACGTGATGCATCTGGTACCATATGCCTGGCGACATCAGGCCCAGGTGCATGTCATTGGCCATGATGGGCATTCCCGTTTCACTTTTCTCGCCCGAAACGGCCCAGTTATTGGAGGCTTCGAATACCTGCAGGCCCATTTCTTCGATGATTCCAATGGCATCGTCCATGGAAGAAATTAATTCGAGATTTTCATCAGCACTCATGAACTCGGGGAACACCGGGATGCTCTGCAACTTCAAATCGGGCAGCAATTCCTGGAACAGGGTGTCAGAAAGTACCTGCTGCAATTTATAGAGCGACATATCGGTAGTCCAGCCCGAGGAGAGGGTCCAGGCCATGTATCCTATCATATTTAAAGTATGAATAGGCTCCCAGGGATCGGGTTTGTAGCCGAGCATGGTAAATTCAAAGGAGAGCTTTTTCTGATTTTGCTCGATGAACTGGTTGACTCCGTCGGTGTATGCCTCCAGGCAGGCAAGTATTTCCGGATCGGTCCGGGCAAGGACTTTACGGGATTTGCCCGGGAAATCCAGGGCCCGGAGCAAGAGATCGGCTTCCACACGTCCTGGACCAAATACCTCGGACAATCTCCCCTGGGTGATTCTTCTCATAAGATCCATTTGCCAGAGCCGGTCCTGGGCCATTACATACCCTACAGTGCGATACAGATCCTCCTGGGAGGAAGCATAGATATGAGGTATGGCCATGGAGTCTCGGTATACCTGGACCGGATCTGAAAGCTTGTCAAGATCCACATTTGCATTATAGTTGGGTACCGCCCTTGTTTTTACGCTGTTCAGAAAGATCATGCTGGCCGCAAGGGCAATCACCAGCACCAACAGAATGATGGTGATAATTCTTTTCAAAATCTTCATGGTCGGGGAATTCGTTTATGGATTGAAGGAAAGTTTTGCGTTAAGTTGAACAGCCTGGTGATCGCTGTATTTAAAACCAAGATCCAGGGTAAGCACCTCCACCACCTCGAGATTGGGTGATAGTAAGAAGCAGTCGATGATGGTTGTAAGTGTGGTGCTTGGATCATATGGTGCTTTCACACGCCTGTTTGTGGGTAGCGTTGGATCATAGGCCCAGATCCAGTCAGGGGCTGGATAATCCTTTTCCACGTAAGTCAGGTTCTCTGTATCGAATTGGTGTTCAGGTAATTTCGGATCTATCCCGTAGGGCGTCTGGTTCCAGTCACCCCCCACTATGACATAGTTACCTTTCTCATATTCCGACAACAGATAGTTCTTGAGGTAG
>SPBY01000535.1 GCA_004525825.1 Bacteroidia bacterium | reverse complement strand
TTATTATACCGGGAAAAAGAATTCTTCAGGCACTACCTATGTGGTTAGAAATGTTGTTTTTGAGCCTACTGAGAATCCCGGATCCGACTCAGTAAATCTTGCGATGCAGCAAATAGAAGCCGCTTTCCGTTGGAACCGGCCTGCCATCATTAGCTCTCACCGGGTTAATTTTTGCGGACATGTGGATCCCCGGAACAGAAAAGAAGGTCTGTCGGCTTTAAAAGAGCTGCTAAACCGGATCACAGAGAAGTGGCCGGACGTGGAATTTATGTCCGCCGATCAGCTTGGTGATTTAATAGCAAATAGTAGGATGACTTAACAACAATTAAACTCCATCAGGATGAAAATGAAAGACTTGCTTAGAAGGACAAAATATCTGGCCTATTATTTTAAGAAGATGGACTGGCCCAAGTTCAGGAAATTCGTGAAATATGCGAAGAAAGAAACGGGTTGGTCCTCTTTCCGGCTGTACCGCGACAGTATAGCCTGTGTATACAAATATAACATTGGATGGATAGATTACTTTATTTTCCGGTTCTTTGAAAAAAGTTCTTCTGAAAGAGATCTTTGGGTAGGTACCGGATTCAAGTATGAGAGTGATCTGCTTATGAATTCCAAAAGTACAAGACATCTGCTGGAGAATAAGATTCACTTCTATGAAGCCTACGATCGCTTTGTTATTCATGCCACCTGTACATTGGATGATCTTCAAAGCGACAATGCCCGCGCTCAGAAAGTGCTGAGCAACTCAACAGGGAAAATTGTGATCAAGGATGCACTGGGACAATGCGGATGGGACGTGGAGGTTGTGAAAGCCGCGGAGTACACTCGTGAATCTTTAATAAAGCACATGAAATCCAAGGGATTCAATCTTGCAGAGGAGTTCATTATCCAGCATCCCGAGCTGGCCCGCTTATCTGATTCGGGAGTGAATACCATCAGGATTATCAGTCAGCTGAATAAGGATGACGAAGTGGAAATCCTGGGGGCCCGCTTAAGAATTAGTGTAAATTGCCATGTGGACAATCTTGCATCGGGCAACATTGCTGCTGCTGTCGATTTAAAAACAGGATTGGTAAGCGGTCCCGGGGTATACAGCGATATTACAAAGAGCAATGTGTCGGCCCATCCGGTTTCCGGAATTACCCTGGAGGGATTTCAGATACCCATGTGGGAGGATTGTCTGAATATGGTAAAACAGGCAGCATTGCACAGGCCTGAGAACAGATCCATTGGCTGGGATGTGGTCCTTACTGAGAAAGGACCTGAATTGTTGGAAGGGAATCACAATTGGTGCAAAATCCTCTGGCAGTTGCCCATAAACCAGGGATTGAAAAGTGTTTTGGAAAGGCATCTTTCAGAGCTGCCTGCGAAATGATCTAACTATTGCAATGAAGCGAATATTTGATATCCTGGTTTCCCTGATCGGAATTTTAGTCTCTCTGCCTTTTTTGCTTGTGCTGTTTATCCTGATATGGATAAAGCTAGGTTGGCCTGTGTTTTTCACCCAGCAGCGGCCCGGACTAAATGCGATTCCTTTTAAGATGGTCAAATTTCGCACAATGACCAATGAGCGAGATTCTCAAGGGAAGCTGCTGGCCGATCATCTTCGGGTCACTGGATTGGGACGCTTTATCAGAAAATCAAGTCTGGACGAACTGCCTGAATTGTTCAATGTGCTCAAGGGAGATATGTCCATAGTGGGCCCGCGTCCCTTGCTGGTGAAGTATTTGCCCTTTTATACCGAACGGGAACAAAAGAGACACAAAGTCAGGCCCGGCATTACCGGTCTGGCTCAGGTAAATGGCCGAAATCTCCTTAGCTGGGACAAGCGCCTGGAGATGGACGTGAAATATGTGGAAACCTTATCCATCTGGATGGATATGAGAATCATTTTTCTCACAGCTGTTCAGGTGATCAGGCGAAGAGATGTTCTGGCTGTCTCCAGCGAGACCATACCAGATTTTGATGATTTTAGAAAGGATCAAATGGGAAAGGGCACACATGAGAATTGATTCTGTTCATCTGGGGGCCTTTTCCATCCTGGATGATATATTCATTGCACGGGACGATATGTTTCCATTGTTTATGGGAGGGAACAAGGCTCGTAAAATGGTGCATATCATCTCTGATATTGAACAGAAGCATTGTGATGCAGTAGTCACCACAGGAGGAATTCAATCCAACCACTGCAGGGTGGTGGCTCTGGCTAGTGCATTAAAAAATTGGAAGTGTAAGCTGGTGCTTCACGGTTCAAAAGAGAAATTCCTTGCGGAGAAAGGCAATGCCCTACTAATGAGAATGACCGATGCTCAATTGGAATTCGTTGAGGGCAATGAGATTGGACCAGCCATGGAGAGATCCATGGAGGAGTTTAAGTTGCAGGGATTGAATCCTTATTATCTGTACGGAGGAGGTCATAACAAAGCCGGTGTCAGGGCTTATGTCGAAGCAGTAGATGAATTGAAAAAAGCTCTTCCCTCAGGAACAGACATAGATCACATTTTCCTGGCATCAGGAACGGGTTCCACACAGGCAGGAATTCTTGCCGGATGCCGCCAAGCAGACTGGCATGGGACCAAAGTGCATGGTATTTCGATTGGCCGGGAAAAGAAGAGAGGCATTGAGGCCGTCCTTGAAGCACTGGCTTTCCTGGATACAGATCCCGACAAATATCTTGCGGATATCGATTTCATGGATAATTTCTTATTCGGGGGCTACGGAAAGGCCAGTCCTCAACTGCAGGATTTTGTGACCCGGGTGGCGGAAGAAACAGGGGTGATCCTCGACACTACCTATTCCGGAAAGGCTTTTTTCGGAATGCTTGAGACTATAAAGAGAAAAAGACTCACCGGTCAGGTGCTGTTCTGGCATACGGGAGGCATATTTAATCTAATGGCATAATCATGAATATACTATTTACTTGTGCTGGCAGGCGGAACTATTTGTTACAATACTTCAAGGAAATACTCGGAGACAAAGGAAGGTT
>SPBY01000449.1 GCA_004525825.1 Bacteroidia bacterium | reverse complement strand
GCCTTCGTGACTTTCAGTTCGACTATTTTTCAGCGCTCCACTCTTTCAGGGAGTCGGCCAGTTTTACCAGCTTTATAAACTCTGAACGGTATCCTTCTTCGTCCTCTCCCCTGGCGCCTTTGGCCAAGGCTATCACGTGGTCCATGGAGGCGTCCTCCTTGTACTGAGAGTTCCTCAGGATCAGTCCGAATTCAGCGATGGAAGCTGAGAAACGGAAGTTGTCAGAAGTTTCGTCCAGTTCCAGCACCTTGCCTTTGACCGGAATCTCCACCTTGGTACTGGTGTTCCCGTCGGGCTGCTTGTAGCGAAGCTTCACGGTCATTAGTTCAGCTTTCGAATCTGCTTTTACTTCCGCAGGTTTGGCTTTCTCTTCACCGTATGCCTGGTATTTCAGAGCATCAATGCTCTTCAGGGCCTCGTCCGATCCGGCAGGGATAAGTTCGTAGAGGGCCGTTACAGTATGTCCGGCGCCCATCTCACCGGCATCTTTCTTATCGTCGTTGAAATCCTCATCGTTCAGCAGGCGGTTCTCATAACCCACCAGCCTGTATCCTTTTACACGGGCAGGGTTGAATTCGATCTGGAACTTCACATCCTTGGCGATGGTGAAAAGTGTTCCCCCGAACTCGGTGATAAAGACCTTGCGGGCCTCCTGGATGTTATCGATATAGGCGTAGTTGCCATTTCCCTTGTCGGCGATGATCTCCATCTTATCGTCCTTGTAGTTGCCCATGCCAAAACCCAGTACAGTCATAAAGACACCATGTTCCCTCTTCTCTTCGATCAGTCTTTCCATCTCTGCATTGCTGGAGGATCCGATATTAAAATCACCATCGGTAGCCAGGATGATCCGGTTGTTTCCTTCTTCCTTGAAGTTCTCCTGGGCCACTTTGTAAGCCAGCATCAGTCCGGCACCACCGGCAGTGGATCCGCCCGATTGCAGTTGGTCCAGTGCGGCAAGAATCCTAGTTTTCTCTGTTCCCGGGGTCGATTCCAGCACCAGTCCGGCTGCACCTGCATAGACTACTATGGCCACACGGTCCTCTGGTCTCAGTTCGTTGACCAGCATTCTGAAGGCCTGCTTCAGCAAGGGAAGTTTGTTGGGATCACTCATGGAACCCGATACGTCGATCAGGAAAACCAGGTTGGAAGGGGGCAATTCGGATTTATCGATGCTCTTTCCCTTCAGTCCCACATGCAAAAGCTGGTGGGATCCGTTCCAGGGACACTCTGAAATCTCGGTATAGACAGAGAAGGGGTGTTTTCCTTCAGGTTCGGGATAATCGTAGTTAAAGTAGTTGATCATCTCCTCGATACGCACCGCATCCATCGGAGGTAGCTGCCCCATGTTCAGGAAGCGGCGTACATTGGAATAGGATGCCTTGTCCACATCAATGCTGAAGGTAGAGAGGGGATTGTGAAACACATCCTTGAATCCGTTCTCATCGATGGCGGTATAACCTTCTGTGTTGTGCTGGATGTATCCGGGCTCCGGAGCGTAGGACGCATAGACCTGGGCACGCTTGGCATGTTGGACTCCCCCTGCCATCGCTACAGGTGCTATTGATGAAGTTTTATCCCTCACCATGTCAGGCATGGCTGCATCATATTCCATGCTCACCACCTCCTCCAAGTCCATCTTTGAGGGATGGAGGATGACATTGATCCTGTTCGATTTGGCAATTTTTACCTCCTCGGACTTATAACCTATAAAAGAGAATACCAGGTATTTGGCTTCAACGCTTACCTGTAGTTGATAGGTGCCATTCATATCAGTCACTGCACCCTGCGTAGTACCTTTCACAAGCACAGTCACCCCTGCCAGGGGAGTACCCGCTTCGTCCTCAACCACTCCGCTAATTAAACGGGACTGATCAGGAGCCAGGCTAAAGGCTGAGAAAAGAAGTACTGTAATTATTGAGATTAATGCTTTCATGATTTCCTTTTTTTTAGTTTGACTTCAACCTTAGGATGCAGCCATCTCTGCGATTCCACAAAATCTTTTACATTTTTTCTTAATTTTATCAGACTCCACTCCCGTCATATGCTCGAAATCAGCGGAAAACATCCGGAAAGATCAGATGAGGAATTGCTCCGGCAATTTGTGAAATCTGGGAATCTGGATCCCTTGGGCGAAGTCTATTCTCGATACATGCACCTTGTATATGGTGTGGCGCTCAAGTACCTGAACAATCGAGAGGATGCCAGGGATGCTGTCATGCAGATATTCGAGAAGTTGATTTCCGATTTACCCGGACACGAAGTCAGGAACTTCAAAAGCTGGTTATATGTACTTAGTAAAAACCATTGTCTGATGCAGATCAGGGCCAGGAAAAGTACGGATGGAAGGCTGGAAGGGTATAAAATCGAGCAGCATTTTATGGAAACTGACCAGGTTTTGCATCCCATAGACAGAGAGGAGCAATCCCTGGAGGAAGCTCTAAAAGAGTGTGTAGAACAACTAAAGGCCGAACAGAAGCAGTGCATTGAATTGTTCTATTACCAGAAACAGTGTTATCAGGAGATTGCAGAGCAGCTTGGAATGAATGAGAAGAAAGTAAAGAGCTATCTCCAGAACGGCAAGCGGAATTTGAAAATTTGTCTGGAAAAGAAAAATGTCAACCAGGAAGAAACATAGGACCATCATTGAGTACTTAAGGTACCTGAAAGGAGAGCTCTCCAATGAGGAGCGCCATGCCCTGGAACGGGACCTGGAGGTCGATCCTTTTGAAAAAGAGGCCATGGAGGGCTTTGAGATGATCACCCCCGGAGAGTTGGAAGAGGATATCCTTTCCCTCCACTCCAGCTTGCGTAAAAGACAGCAACGAAAGATAAGGATGGCCCTCTATGGCATTGCTGCAACGGTGGCATCCATACTGGTGGTGGGTACCATCTTCATCAATATTTATGATTTCAATCCCGAGGCCGATCGGGAGACTGTCCAGGCGGAGGAATCCCTGCTGATGGAAAAGAGTCCTGAACCGAGCGAACCCGCGGCTGCAGAAGCAAAAGATCTGGATGAGGAGATTGCCGAAATGCAGGAGCTATCCGGAAAGCGCGATGCTATAGGGCCGGGAGCTGCAAAGAAAATTGATGCCCAGGCTGACAAAGAGGAGGTCCTTGTTCCTGACCAGGATTTGGTAGTGGTGGCAGCAGAGGCGGCAGACGAAGAGGTGGCAGGGGTGGCTGCTCGGCAGATGGCCAGAGAAGAGGTTCCAGAGCTTGAAGGGGAGGCGGCTCCTGAAATTTCAGAGAAGGCGGCTCCAATGCCGGAGGCTGATGCAGTAATGGCTGTGGAGGCAGCCCCTGCAGGCAGACAGAAAAGGGCCATGAGCAATGCAAGGACAGTTCCCTCAAATGTGGGCCAGGTTAGCGGTGTGGTGGTTTCCGCTGAAGACAATGATCCTCTTCCGGGAGCTTCTGTTATGGTAAAGGGAACAGACTCAGGATATGTGGCGGATATGCAGGGAAGATTCTCTGT
>SPBY01000555.1 GCA_004525825.1 Bacteroidia bacterium | reverse complement strand
CCTGACTGGCTTTGTAGAGTTTATCTATCATCTTCTTATGATCTATCCCATTCATCTTTTAAATCATCCATGCGGGTTTTCCATCTAAGGCATTTTTGATCTCACGGTTTATTTTCCTGGTCAGTTCCTTCTTTAGATTAAACTGGGCGACCAGCAAATGTTTCAGATGTACTTTCCTGTCTTGATTTTCCAGGTAGCTGAATACTTCCTTCAATTCAGAGCAAATGTTCTGATTGCAGGTAAACAAGCCATGGTCAGCATATATTTTTGCAGTCTTTTCATTAAAATTCCCGGTACTCAGAAAGGCATATTCCTTTTTCCTGCCTTTGGAAGCTTTTCTCAATACAAGAGCGATTTTAGCATGAACCTTTAAACCGGGAATGCTGTAGATGATCTGTATTCCCGTCTTTTTCATCATTTTTGCAAAATGCAGATTAGCATACTCATCGAACCGCGCTTTCACTTCAACAAATACAGTGACTTTCTTCCCGTTATTCCTGGCATTGATCAATGCGTTCACTACCGCGGAATTTGAGGCTACCCGATACTGAGTGGCTTTTATCTCCTTCACATCCGGATCAATTGCTGCTTCATTCAAAAACTTGATTACCGGATCATATGAATGATAGGGGAAATGTAGCATCCAGTCCTTTTCCTCCATGGCCTCGGACATGGAGCTGTACTGTGCAAGTTCTTTGTTCACCAGCGGAGGCAGGGATAAGTTTTCAAGTAAGGGTGAAAGAGGATTGGGAAAGGAAAACAGATCAGAAAAGTGATGATACCTTCCACCGGGTACCAGGTCCCCCGGGGACAGTTTGAAGGTGCACTGCAACAATTTCAAGAAGGAATCGGGAATGGCGTTATCATACAGGAACCTGGAAGGAACTCCGGTCTTTCTTTTGACAAGGCTCTTGCTAATTTTTTCTGCCAGATCTCCAGAAAATTCATCCCCGATCTCCAGATCCGCATCCCTGGATAATTTAATACTGAAGGAAGAATCGATGACATAGCCCGGGAAAAGAGCTTCCAGGTTCATCTTTATTATATCGTCAAGAAAAATTATAGTGTGTCGTTCCTTCATTGCTGGTAATTCAATGAATCGGGGTAATTGATCTGTAGGGATGTTTACAAGGGCATAGCGGGCTTTCTTGTTTTTTACCGCATCTGCTTGCTTACTTCTTTTAAACAATTTAATGGCCAGATAGATGAAGCCATCCTTTAGAAATGGAGATACCTTATCCCTCAGCAGAACAATGGGCTGCAGACAGGGAACTAGTTCCTCACGAAAATAGCGATCCACAAACTCTCTGTGCAGTCCGGATAGACGGTGGTTTTGCTTGAGTGTGATGTTGTTTTTTTTCAGCTCGGGAACCAGTTCCTTCCAGAAAATCTTGCCAAATTCTTGCTGTTGGTGATCCACAATGCGAAGAATCTCTGATAACACAAAGGAGGGATCCTGATTAAGAATTCTTCTATAGGCTGCCACCCGCACTTTATAGAATTCATCCAGGTTTGACGAATAGATGGCCAGAAATTTCAGTCTCTCATACACTGGAAGGTGCTTATCACGGGCCTCCTCAAGTACCCTGTTGTTAAAAGAGAGCCAGCTAATGTCCCTGTTCATGTAATTTCCTGTGCTCATGTTGCATGCTGATTAAAACATATTTTCATCATCGTATCAGTTATCCAACATGAAACCAAAGCCAAATCTAAATAGTAATTTCTCCTCAGGCGATGATTCAAACAGCAAGGTAAACAAGTAATCCCGGGTAAGTGGCGAGATGTAAAATCCTGCCCCATATCCGGCATGCCAGCCCCCATCAGCATTTCCCTCCAGCCACACCCTGCCTACATCATAGAATCCTATCAACCCGGTTTCAAAGGGCAGGAAGAGGCTCCGTACTTTTCCCAGATGAAAGCGAAGTTCGCTATTCAGATATGCACTGGCATCTCCTGTAAAACGATTTCTTTTATAACCTCTCAGATTACTGAATTGACCTAAGTGGGTGAATTTGTAGAACGGGATCTGCTGGCCATAGTTCTTGCTTCCACCCAGCTTTACCACCAGGGTCACAGGAATGAGGATCTTGGCTGTACCAAAGTATTTCAGATAGGTTTCGGCCAGACCGAAATTCCCGGAAGCACCATCCAATGTAGTGTAACTCGTATTTTCAGCAAGGAACTGAAGTCCCCGGGTAGCAAAGATTTGCCTGTCACGAAAATCCAGGTAGAACCGGGCATTAATCCCTCCCAGGCTAAGCCTGTCCGCACCTATTATCCTTTCTCCTTCTATTCCAAAAATTGAATCAGTTTGAGATTTTGCATCGATATTTTCAAACACAAGACCTACTCTGAAGATGCCTTGCTTAAAGATTTCATTCTCTGCAAAAACACTGGATATCAAGCCTTTCAGATATACTTTATAATAATCAGTATTAAACAAATCCGGGTCCTTGACGGTATTATTACCCAGTCCAAAGAAATTGTAATAGGGATAATAGTGTCCATAATCAACATTGAACCCGGCATCCCAATGGCCCATCGCCTCCTTCCACAGGTTTTGCGTCCCAAATTGTACATTGCCCACGGTCCCGGCCTTCAGACTAAAATCGTGTGAACTCTTGAACTCTTCTTTCCTGAAGCCATGCCTGGTCCAATTCAGGCCGAAGGATCCCACAAATCCATCATCAGATGAATAGTAGATCAAGGGTTTTGGAAAGTAGGTATTGTACTTGAAGGCTTTGCGGTCGTACAAATTGATCCCGGGATCGTCCGATGTAAGGTTTTTGGATTCGGGTCCCAGCTTCAGCTGGGTGGATTCAGTGTCGTAAATGAAGGTATGTTTCTTGCTACCGCTTACGGTCGACTTGTCATTTATCTCATCCGG
>SPBY01000238.1 GCA_004525825.1 Bacteroidia bacterium | reverse complement strand
TGGATGGGTCCCATCTATGAATTTCATGGACTCACGGTGGATTGTATTGACAAGCACCAGCCCAATTCGGAAGCCAGAAGAAAAGCCTATCACAGCGATATTACCTTTGGAACCAACAATGAGTTTGGATTTGACTACCTCAGAGACAACATGGCGCACAGTCCGGGCGAACTGGTTCAGCGGAAACACAATTACGCCATTGTGGATGAGGTGGATTCTGTGCTGGTGGATGATGCACGGACTCCCTTGATTATTTCCGGTCCCATTCCCAAGGGCGACGATCAGGAGTTTGGGGAATATAAGCCCAAGGTGGAGACGCTGGTCAGCGCCCAGCGTCTGCTTGTTAACAGCTTCTTCTCCGAGGCAAAGAAATTTCTCGCTGAAGGGAATACAGAAAAGGCAGGATTTAAATTGCTGCAGGCCCACAAAGGTTTGCCAAAATACAAACCGCTGATCAAATTATTGAGCGAGGAAGGCAACAAGAGCCTGATGCTGAAAACAGAGAACCATTATATGCAGGAGCAGTCCAAGAACATGCACCTGGTGACTGACGACCTATACTTCATCATTGAGGAGAAGCAGAATTCGGTGGAACTTACCGAAAAAGGTATAGACCTGATCACAGGTTCTTCTGACGATCCTGCCTTTTTTATTCTGCCAGACATAGGTTCTGAAGTGGCTGAGATTGAGAAGTCCAGCATGCCCGATAAAAAGAAACTGGAAGTGAAGGACAAAATGCTTCAGGAGTATGCGGTGAAATCGGAGCGGATCCACACAGTAAACCAGCTTATGAAGGCCTACGCCATGTTTGATAAGGAAGTGGAATATGTGGTCATCGACAACAAGGTCAAGATTGTGGACGAGCAGACTGGTCGGATCATGGAGGGCAGAAGGTACAGCGACGGACTCCATCAGGCCATTGAAGCCAAGGAGAATGTGAAGGTGGAAGCAGCCACCCAGACATGGGCGACCATTACCCTGCAGAATTACTTCAGGATGTACCACAAGCTGGCCGGTATGACCGGTACGGCTGAAACCGAAGCAGGCGAATTTTGGGACATCTACAAACTGGATGTGATGGTGATTCCAACCAACCGCCCCATAGTCAGGGACGACCAGGAGGACCTGGTCTACAAGACCAAACGGGAAAAATACAATGCAGTGATCGATGAGCTGGTGAAACTCAATCAAGCGGGACGCCCTTCTCTGGTGGGAACCACCACGGTAGAGGTTTCTGAGTTGCTGTCAAAAATGCTCAAGATCCGAAGAATACCTCATAATGTATTGAATGCCAAACTCCACCAGCGAGAGGCTGAAGTAGTGGCTCAGGCAGGCAAGGCCGGAACCGTGACCATAGCCACCAACATGGCAGGACGGGGAACCGATATTAAGCTAAGTGATGAGGTGAAGAAAGAAGGTGGTTTAGCCATCATTGGGACTGAGCGACACGATTCAAGACGGGTGGACCGCCAGTTGCGTGGTAGGTCGGGTAGGCAGGGCGATCCGGGTTCCTCCCAGTTTTATGTCTCCCTGGAAGATGATCTGATGCGGCTCTTTGGTTCCGAGCGTATAGCAGGGATGATGGATAAGCTGGGACTGAAAGAGGGGGAGGTGATCCAGCATTCCATGATCACCAAATCCATTGAGCGGGCCCAGAAGAAAGTGGAAGAGAACAACTTTGGAATCCGGAAGAACCTGCTGGAATATGACGATGTGATGAATTCGCAGCGCGAGGTGATCTACACGCGCAGAAAGCATGCCTTGTACGGAGAACGGATTGGACTCGATATTGCCAACATGATGTATGATGTCACCGAGAGCATTGTAGGAGACTTCCACACAAGCGGCGATTATGACGGTTTCAAGCTGGAACTCATTCGGCACTTGTCCATTGAATCGCCTGTTTCAGCCGATGAGTTCAAGCGGATGAACGATGGGGAGATATTGGAAAAGATCTACGAAATTCTGCTGGAAGCGTATAAGCGCAAACAGGAGAGTATCTCCGACCAGGCCATGCCGGTGATCAACCAGGTTTATGAACACCAGCGTCAACAGTATGAGAACATTGTGGTCCCGGTTTCGGATGGATCCAGGGTATTTCAGGTACTGGCCAATCTTGAGAATTGTTATAATTCGAAAGGGAAAGAACTGCTGCGTTCCTATGAAAAGAGCATCATTCTGGCTACCATTGACCAGGCCTGGCAGGAGCATCTGAGGGAACTGGACGATCTTCGCCAGTCCGTCAGAAATGCCCAGTATGAACAGAAGGATCCATTGCTGATTTATAAGTTTGAAGCCTTCGAGTTATTTACTGCCATGATCGATAAAGTAAACAAGGATGTGGTGGCTACCTTGATGAAGGCACACATTCCACTTCGCGATCCCAGTAGTGTAAAGAGGGCTGAAGCGCCCAGGAAAATGGATCTCAGCAAGTTCGAAGCAAACAAGGACGAGATGCCCAGGTACAATGATCCCTCAGGGGGTGGAAAAGCCGCTGATGGTCGTTCACAGATACAGCAACCTGTCAGGGTAGAAAAGAAAGTGGGACGAAATGATCCCTGTCCCTGCGGAAGTGGCAAGAAGTATAAAGCCTGTCACGGCAGACCGGGGGCTACAGCTTAATTAAGTCCGGCGCAACTGGGCATCCAGCCGTGCGATTTCTTCGTAAAGGGGATTGGTGACAGGGATGAGGGGGAGCCGCAGTGCATTCTCGATCCATCCCTGGATCTCCATGCTTGCTTTCACTCCCGAAGGATTTCCTTCCCTGAATATGGCTTTGATCATCGGAAACAAGCTGTAATGGAGTTCACGCGCTTTTTCAAAGGAGCCATCCAGCGCCGAAGCCACCATGGTCGACATTTGCGAAGGATAGGCATTCCCGATTACGCTGATGACACCGTCACCTCCCGCCGAGATCATGGGAAGGGTGAGCGCGTCATCCCCGGAAACCACTAGAAATCCATCGGGTCTCCCACCTATGATATCCATTACCTGGGTAAAATCTCCGGAAGCCTCTTTGATCCCGATGATGGTGTCATGGAAATCAGTGGCTAAACGGATGCAAGTTACTGCTGAAATATTTGAGCTGGTTCGTCCGGGAACGTTGTATAGCATCACCGGCCACTCAGAAACCGAGGCAATGGCTGCAAAGTGCTGGTAAATACCCTCTTGTGTGGGTTTGTTGTAATAGGGTGAAACACTAAGGATTCCCTGTACACCTTTTAACCATGGACTTTTCAGGGCCTCAGTGACCGCCCTGGTATCGTTTCCGCCTACACCTGCCATCACCGGCACCCTGTTTCCACTTGCTTCGATCACACAGCCAAGCACATCCCCCTTTTCTTTCCCGGAGAGGGTAGGGGTCTCGGCAGTGGTTCCCAGCACCACCAGGTATCCGGTGCCGCGCTTGATGAGTCTGTCGGCATGCTCTGAAAGGCGGCCAAAATCGATTTCTCCGTCCTTCTGGAAGGGAGTGATCATCGCCACGCCGGTACCTCTGAATTGATCTGATACAGCCATAGGAAGTTTTAATTTACTGGATTTAACATGGAAACATAGTGTCTGATCTGTTCAGAAAGATAGGCCATGTCGTCCTGCTGTGTAAGATTAATCATCAGGTCGTAGTCATTTTGCTGTTCCGTATAGCAGCCTATCTTAAAACGGGCAGGTGAAAGCTGAACAAGAAACTGAAGTTCAAGGGGAAGCCCCTGACTGAAATCTATCAGAATATCGGGATCCTGACTAAAAAAAGAGTCCACGGTTTCTCCGGAGGGTTTCAGGTACCAGTTCAGGTTTCTTTTGGTTACGAAAAAGAAATTCTTCCAGAAGAGCATCTCCTGGGGGACCTCCTTTTGAGGCACATATCCATAAACGCTGCATGTCACCTTGTTCTTTTCAGCAAACTCTCTGAACTCCTTGATAGCCGAAAATGAATTGGGCGCACTGGTATCGAATACAATGACAGCAGATTTGGCCGTCTCAAAATTATGTACTACGGTCTCCCGGCTGAACCCCTTAAGTTTTCTCCTCAGTATCTGCCTTCCAATATTTTCTCTTAAACCTGCCATGCCAACAAAAGTACAATTAAAAGATTCTTACTGAGACAACATTTCCATGAAATCCTCCTCTGTAATGATGGGAACACCCAGTTTTTGTGCTTTCTCATATTTACTGGGACCCATGTTCTCGCCGGCGACTATATAATTTGTCCGTGCACTGATGGAAGTGCTGTTTTTGCCACCGTGTTGCTCAATGATGGATTTGAGTTCTTCCCTCGAATGGTGCTCAAACACCCCAGATATCACAAAGGTCTTACCTTCAAGCAGATCACTGACAGATTCAGCTGGTGCCTCTATCTCAAACTGCAATCCCGCTTCTTTTAAACGTTCAATCAGTTGTACGTTCCGCTCGTCATGGAAATAGGTCCGAAGCGATTGTGCAATTCTTTCCCCGATTTCATCCACTTCCTCAAGTTCCTCCTGGCCTGCCTTCATCAAATTATCCAGGCTCAAAAAGGCCTCTGCCAGTTTCCGCGCCACTGTTTCTCCCACATACCTGATGCCCAGAGCATAAAGTACACGGGGAAAGGGCACCTGCCTGGAAAGCTGTATGCTCTCTATCAGATTCATGGCTGATTTTTCTCCGAATCTTTCCAGGTTTTGGACCGAGGCCACTTCCAGGGAATAGAGGTCCGCAACATCTCTCACCAACCCATTTCTGTAAAGCAGGTCGATGGTGGCTTCAGCAGCATTGATCTCCATGGCCTTCCGGCTGATGAAATGTTCTATGCGCCCTTTTATCTGTGGGGGACATTCTTCATAGTTGGGACAGTAATGGGCAGCTTCATCCTCTCTTCTGACCAGGCTTGTACCGCATTGGGGACAAGCACTTATAAAACGGAAAGGTACACTTCCAGCTTCCCTGCGCCCGTGATCCACGCCCACAATTTTAGGAATGATTTCACCCCCCTTTTCCACATACACGTGGTCGCCTGTCCTGATATCCAGGAGGCTGATCTGATCAGCATTGTGAAGCGAGGCCCTTTTCACGGTAGTACCGGCCAGCTGAACAGGCTCCAGGTTGGCCACAGGTGTCACAGCCCCGGTTCTCCCCACCTGGAAATCGATGCTGAGCAATCGGGATAGTGCCTGCTCGGCTTTGAACTTGTAGGAAATGGCCCAGCGAGGTGTTTTGGCGGTGAAACCCAGCTCTTGTTGCATGGGAATGGAATCCACCTTGATGACCACTCCGTCAATATCGAAGGGGAGCTGATCGCGGTCCGATTCCCAGCGGTCAATAAATTCAAACACTTTTTCCAATGAACCGGCTAGCTCGTTGTATTCAGGCACCTTGAATCCCCACTTCCGTGCCATTTCCAGACTTTCACTCTGAGTCTGAAAAAGGAGCTGCTCACCTGGAATGTAGTAGAACAGACAATCCAGAGGCCGTTGGGCCACCTGGGATGAATTCTGCATCTTCAGGGTCCCGGAAGCTGCATTTCTCGGATTAGCAAATGGGGCCTCGTTCATCTCTTCTCGCTTCAGGTTCATCTCCTTAAAGCCCTTAGCGGGCAGGATCACCTCGCCCCTGATCTCAAATTCAGGCGGGTAAGTGCTCCCGGCAAGCTTCA
>SPBY01000086.1 GCA_004525825.1 Bacteroidia bacterium | reverse complement strand
GGCGAAGCCAAAAAGGCCACCTCCATCCCCATCATTGGAAGCATCAACTGCATTTCAAATGAGGACTGGATCCACTTTACCCGAAAAATGGAGGAGGCAGGAGCCGATGCCCTGGAATTAAATATCTTCCTCAACCCGGCCGACTTTTCCAACAAAGAGTTTGAGAAGGCCTATTTCAGAATCATTGAAAAAGTACTGGCTACTGTGAAAATACCGGTGGCCATCAAGGTGGGCAAATACTTCACGCGCATGGGGCTCTCTTTAAAGGCTCTATCTGAAACGGGGATTTCAGCCATGGTTTTGTTCAACAGGTTCTATACTCCTGACATTGATATCGAAAAGATGGCACTCACTGCTGCCAATTTGTTTTCTACCCGCGAGGAACAGCATGAGACCCTTCGTTGGATAGCCATTATGTCAGAAAGAGTCAATTGCGGCCTTGCTGCCTCTACGGGCATTCACAATGGCGAAGATGTGATTAAAATGTTGCTGGCGGGAGCAAGGGCCATCCAGGTGGCATCGACATTGTATAAGAATGGTCCTGTGCAGATTAACAAAATACTAACCAAGATAAATGCCTGGATGACCGACAAGGGATTCGATTCATTGGAGCAGTTCAGGGGAAAAGTTTCCGGTGGATACGGAGATGATCCCTCCGCTTTTGAGCGGATGCAGTTCATGAAGCATTTCAGTGAAATCAGGTAAATAGCCTATATTCAGGAACAAATCGGATGCCTGTTTGTTACTTTTAAAATCCGGACAAGTTGTAAAATGGACGACTTATCGTTTTTGCAGCATCTCGACACGGAAGCGGTCGATGAGCTTTATCAAAAATACAGGGTAGATCCCAATTCAATCGACCCCAGCTGGCACCACTTTTTCCAGGGCTTCGACCTTGCAAGACGTGACTTCAGTCACCCCGAATCCGAATCCCTCACCTTCGATGAGGAGTTCAAGGTAATCAACCTGATCAATGGTTACCGGAAACGGGGACATCTTTTCACAGAAACCAACCCGGTACGCACGCGTCGAAAGTATTTCCCCACACTCGACCTGGAGAATTATGGTCTATCGGAATCCAATCTGGAAACTACCTACCATGCCGGAAGGGAGATTGGCTGTGGCAAAGCAAAGCTCGGCGACATTGTCCAATACCTGAAAAAAACCTATTGCGGACACATCGGCTCGGAATTTATGTTTATCCGGAGTCCTGAGAAGACTGCCTGGCTTACCGAACGAATTGAAAAAGGCTCTAACAGGACCCTGTTTACCCCCGAAGAGAAAATACGGATATGGCACCATCTGAAGGATGCGGTGGGATTTGAAAAATTTATTCACAATAAGTTTGTGGGTCAAAAGCGTTTTTCACTGGAGGGTGCTGAAATTTTGATCCCTGCACTTAACGACCTGGTGGATACCGGTGCCGGACTTGGAGTAAAGGAGTTCAATATTGGAATGGCACACAGGGGACGTCTCAATGTGCTGGCCAGCGTGCTGAGGAAACCAGCAGCAAAAATTTTCAAGGAGTTTGAAGGAGAATCCTACGAAGACCGGATCAGTTTGGGCGATGTGAAATACCACCTTGGTTACGGCAATTCCATTAGAACCCCGGAAGGTCGGGATGTGATACTGAACATTGTCCCCAATCCTTCACATCTGGAATCGTCTGCACCCATCATCGAAGGGGTTTCCCGGGCAAGGATCGATCACATGTACGGGGGAGACAACAACAAACTGGTACCCATCATAATTCATGGGGATGCGGCTATTGCCGGACAGGGTGTGGTCTATGAGGTGGTGCAGATGTCGGAGCTGGATGGATATAAAACCGGAGGGACCATTCACCTGGTGATCAATAACCAGATTGGTTTTACCACCAACTACCTGGATGCACGTTCAAGTACTTACTGCACCGATGTGGGCAAAGTAACAAAAGCTCCTATCTGGCATGTAAACGGCGACGATGTGGAGGGCCTGGTCCATGTGATCCGCATGGCCCTTGAGTACCGCCAACTCTTTCATTCGGATGTATTTATCGACATCCTTGCCTATCGCAAATATGGTCACAACGAAGGAGATGAACCAAGATTTACTCAACCCACGCTCTATAAAGCCATTGAAAGCCATCCCAATCTCAGGGATATCTACAGCAAAACACTTATACAGGATAGAGTGCTGTCCCAGAAGGATGTGAGTGAGACCGAGGCCGAACTTGACAGCAGGCTGGAGAAAAGTCTCGATACCTCCAGGAAAGAGAGGAAGGTTACCATTCAGCAATTTATGAAGGACCAGTGGGAAGGAATGGAATACGCCACTGAGAAGGATTTTGAAGAGCCGGTAGAAACGGGTGTTTCCTCCCAGACCCTCCATTATATATCGGAGAAGATGAACACCCTGCCAGACGATCTGGTGTTCTTTAAGAAAACCCTCAAACTGGTGGAGGAGCGTGCCAGGATGATCAGTGAAGACCGCGTGGACTGGGCACTGGGGGAGTTATTGGCTTACGGATCGCTTCTGCTGGAGGATTATCCGGTCAGGATCAGCGGTCAGGATTCTATCCGGGGAACGTTTTCTCACAGGCATGCCGGAATGGTGATGGATGAGACCACTGAAATCTACTTCCCTTTAAAATACCTGAAGAAAGATCAGGCGCCGTTCAACATATATAATTCACCCCTGAATGAATACGGTGTCCTTGGTTTTGAGTATGGTTATGCCATGGCTTGTCAGAAGAGCCTGACCATCTGGGAAGCGCAATTCGGAGATTTTGTCAATGTGGCCCAGGTTATCCTGGACCAGTACATATCCAGCGCCGAGGAGAAATGGGGAGTAATGAACGGATTGGTGCTTTATCTTCCCCATGGTTTTGAAGGACAGGGACCAGAACACTCAAGTGCCCGGATTGAACGCTTCCTGATCCTGGCTGCAAACCTCAACATGCATATCATCAATCCCACCACACCGGCCAACCTGTTCCATGCTTTACGGAACCATATGAAAAAGCACTCGCGGGTACCCCTGGTGGTATTTACACCCAAAAGCCTGCTGCGTCATCCCCAATGTGTATCCGGCCTCGGGGACCTGGAGCAGGGAAGGTTCGTTCAAGTGTATGACGACTATGATAACGAGGTGGATGAGGTGAGAAGGGTGGTATTTTGCAGCGGAAAGATTTACTATGATCTGTTGGCCCGGAAACAGAAACTGGGAGTTAAAGACATTGCCCTGATCAGGCTGGACCAGATTTTCCCCTTCCCCGAAAAAGAGGTCCTTGGGATCCTTGAGAAGTACCGCAACAACATGCTCACGCTTTGGGTACAGGAAGAACCTGAGAACATGGGGGCCTGGTACTTCATCCGGAATGCCATGAAAAATATTGAGATTATCCCTGTCACCAGACTACCCTCGGGGAGTCCGGCCACCGGTCTTTTCAAGCTGCACGAGATCAGCCAGAATGAGATCATCGGTAAAGTATTCCGTGAATGCACCTGTGAATTGCTAAATGTTTACTGCGGCCTTCAGTGCGTGATTGGGAGTTCCCGGAAAGAGATTCTGAAGCAGCACCACTATTTTGACAAAGAGAAACCTAAAACCCTATAAGATGGCCCTGGAGATTAAAATACCCAGTCCTGGTGAATCCATTACTGAAGTAGAACTGACATCCTGGTTTGTAGAGGACGGCGCACTGGTTACTAAAAACCAGGAGATTGGTGAAATTGAATCCGAAAAAGCCACCTTACCTTTGATAGCCACACAAGCAGGCCAAATTAAGATCCTGGTGAAAGAGGGGGAAACTCTCCAGGTAGGCGTTGTGGTAGCCACCATCGACACCAGCGTGAAAGTACCCAATGCTCCTGCTCAAACCAGGAACACGGTCACGCCGGCAGCCGCAGCGGTTATCTCAACTAATTCCGCACCGCTTACTACTCCGGAAACCAGATCATCACTTGAGGCTGTAAAAGCCACTCCGGTGGCCAAACAGATGATGGATAAAGAGGGCTTATCGGTGGATGATATCGTCAGTGGCCTGAAAAAAATCAGCGCAAACGATGTGAAACAGGTCATAGCTCACCGCGCTTCCTCAGGTATTCTTCAAAGACAGCAGGAAGCATCCCGGGATGAAGAACGAAAGAAAGTAAGTCAGCTCCGAAAGAAAATTTCGGAAAGACTGGTGGCAGTGAGAAACGAAACCGCCATGCTCACCACCTTCAACGAAGCGGATATGAGCGCCATCATGGCCATCCGTGCAAAATACCAGGAGCAATTTGTGGCAAAACACGGGATTAAAATCGGGTTCATGTCCTTTTTCACCAAAGCGGTGACCGAAGCATTGAAACAGTTCCCATCGGTCAATTCCTACCTGGATGGCGAAGAGGTGGTCTCACCGAAATATTGTGATATAGGTATTGCCGTTCAGACCGATAAGGGCCTGATGGTACCTGTGGTCAAAAACGCTGAAATACTCAGCCTGGCCGATATCGAAAAGAAGATTGCCGATCTTGCAGGCAGGGCCCGGATAGCTCGTCTCAGCATTGAGGAGATGAGCGGGGGAACCTTTACCATTTCCAATGGAGGCATTTACGGATCCATGCTCTCCACTCCCATTCTGAACCCTCCTCAATCGGGGATCCTTGGAATGCACAATATTTTGGAAAGGCCCGTGGCTATCAAAGGCAAGGTGGAGATCAGGCCCATGATGTATATAGCGCTTAGCTACGACCACAGGGTAATTGATGGAAAAGATTCCGTGAGTTTTCTGCTTGCGGTGAAAGAGCTGCTGGAAGAACCGGCGCGTATGATATTCGGAGAGCAGTCGCCCGAACAATTTTTACTGGATATTTAACACTCCCTCATCGGTATTCTATGACCCGGGTGATGGCCAGCTCGGGGGTGATCTTTTCTTCTCCTATATAGACCAGACGAAGGGTCCAGTTGCCCTTTTTATCAAAATCATCGTATTCATATTGCTGGGTGGCTAAACGGTTTCCATTCGTATCCTCCTGGTACATCTCTACCAGAAGATCCTTTTCATACACATTGTGAACCATGACCTCCCGCATGTTGACCACCTGGACCTGCCGGTCCACCCTTCCCTTGGAATCAAAATAGGTGGCACCCTCGTAGCGCAACTGATCACTCTGCCAGATCTCAAAATTCACCTGTTTATCGGAGACCCGGTCCTGGATGGTCCTGGAAATGGGCACAAGCCTGGAATGTTTGGGTGTCATGCTTTCCCTGCCATAGAAAATCTCCTCCACTAACTCTCCATTCTCTCTTCTTGCAATGGTCATGGCCAGGGTATCTCCTGTATCAGCAATGGTCATTGAACGCACATAATTACCTTCTGAATCGAACTCCACCAGCCTGTAGCCCGGCTCGCAATTGGAGCTTGCTACCCAATGCTCATTTTCATAGGTGGGATTGCATTGCAATTCCTTCACCTCCTTTACATTCCCTTTCAAACCATATTTAATTAGATCATCCGATCCTCCAGAGCAGGAGGCCAAAATAGAAAGTAAGAGTATCAGGGGAAGGCTTAAGTTGATTTTCATGGCAGAGCAGTTTAGTGATTAGGGTATCCAAAAATAGCTCTTCCCCTTCAGAATCACAACACCGCCCGATTATCTGTTGTTGACAAAGCCGAGAACCTGTGCTATCAGCTCCTGCTGTTCCGGAGTGTTTGCCATCGACTCTGCCTTCAGAAAGGATCTCTTTGCGTCTTCACGATTCTTCAGGAAGAAAAGCACCATCCCCTGGTAAAAGAAGTAATCAAAATGCTCCTCCAGCTCAATGCATGCTCCAAACCATTCGGCCTCCTTTTTAAGCAATGACTCCGTCAGGGTCTGCTGATCCATATCGGTGATCTTTGAAGCAGCCCCGTAGAGCCACCTGTGATCACCTTTCCGGTCGGATTCAAAACGCTGATCCACATATTTGATCAATTCCTCGGTCCTTTCGGAGTAATAGTAATACTGTATGAAAGGAAGGGACCTCAGGTCCCATGAACCAGTCTCTATCTCCACCAGGGGAGAAAGATCGTTGGCCATTTTGCTGATCAGATCGATGCGATCCTCTTCCACTGCTTTTATTAAGGTCTTGTTATAGATTTCCTCCATGGCCGGCAGATAATCATCTCCCAGGATTCGCTTTAAACGGTCCTTATCAGAAGCAAAAGTGCTCCACCAGACATCATCCAGGTCCATGTGGAAGGCCACCACCCTGATATCGTTGTCCGAAAGCTTGGGCTCCATGACCTTTTCCATATACTCACCAGCCAGTTTGTCGGCCTCCTCCAGATTTCCCATCTCCCGAACCACAGCAATATAGTCGGCAAAGGCTTCGGCTTCCAGTGTTCCCTGTATATGCATGGCCCGGTACTTCTTTACTTTCTGATACCCTTCTGAGGTAGATGTAAGGGAGGTTATCAGCTCTTCTGCCGGAGTGAATCCCACAATTTTACTTACCCGGTCACCCTTGTCGCTGAAAATATACATGGTGGGATAACCCTCCAATTGCTGCTCGGCCACATACTGCATTCCGTATTCGCATTCTCCATCAAGGCGTACACTTACAAATCGGGCATTCATAAAATCACCTACTGCAGGATCTGTATACACCTGCTGGTCCATCATTTTACAGGGTCCGCACCAGGTGGCATACACATCCACAAACAACATCAGCATCTGGTCAGAAGCCTTTTTTTGCACTGCTTCCATTTCCTGAAGGGTGCTTACTTCAATAAATTTGACCTGCGATTTGATCACTGCCGGAAAAAGAAACATTAAAAGGATTAGGGCATTAGTCTTTACTATGCTCATCATTTGGCTTTTGAATATAGGAGTATAACGGAATGAGGCGATTTTTGTTATTACCGGTGGTCAATCACACCACATTCATTCAGCAATTCACGATAGACTACGGATTCTTTTTCCCAGCATAGCTCCTCAGCAGCACGGTCCAGCGCTTCCTTCCAGGCACCACCAGAGCGTTCTTTCAACATATACCTGATAATCCCTGCCAGTTTTTCAGGATCCCTCTCTCCACTTGCCACACCCACTCCGTACGATTCAACAATTCTTGCCATTTCCGGCAGTGCCGAACAGAGAACCGGGACACGGCACTGGATATAATCAAACAGCTTATTGGGCAGGGCATAACGGTAATTCAATCCCCGGTCCTCTTCCAGTGATATTCCAAGATCGGCTTGCATGGTCAGGGCTGTGAGATCCCCAGGCAGCAATCTCCCCACGAACTCAACTCGATCGCCCACCCCTCTCAGGTCCACCCTCTCTTTTAGTTCCAAATCGATGTCCCCTGTTCCGGCTATGACAAAACGCGCCTCTTCCACATATTGCATGGCATCTATCATTAACTCGAGCCCCCTGCCCACATTCAGTGCACCCTGGTAAATGATCATCTGACCTTCGCGGTTTCCCAGTCTGGCTTCCTCCCGGGCTTGGCAACTTTTTCTTTCCGGCATGTTCCTTACCACCCTGAAAGGGGTACCGTATAACCTTCTGTAGATGGTGGCTATGGAATAACTTACTGTCACCGCATACCTGATCCTTGGTAAAAAGCCACTTTCAATCCATTTCCAGACTGTCTGCACGCCTTTTCGCTGGATAAGTTCGGGCATCTGGGTAAACAGTTCATGGCTGTCATAGATCAGGGGGATCCTTCTGATCCTGCTGGCAGTAAAGCAGGCAGGCAAAGTATCCAGATCATTGGAGATTAAAAGATCCGGCTTCCTGGCAAACAAAAGCTTCAGCCACAAGCGCATGTTGTAACAGGCATAAAATAGAGGACCCCTGGTAAACTGCATCCTGAAACGAATTATCTGAAAGGGGACTTCTTCGGGCTCGGGACTGTGGCGTAAGATGCGTCCGATACAGATTACTTCTACGCCCTCACCAGCCAGTAATTTTGCCACCCGATGTACCCTCTGGTCAGTGGCCAGGTCATTGGTCACGCATATGAAGACTCTTTTCAAGGCTGATAAACTATGGTTTTAAAGATATGAAAAACCAGTCATGGCATCGGAACAAATCATTCTTATATTTATGGGATCCCAATAAGATGCATTTCATGACTGATCTGTACAAACAATATTCCCTGCAAAATCTGAATACTTTTGGCCTCAATATCAAAGCAGCCTGGTTCTGCAGGTTAGCCTCTACGGAAACTTTGAACGGTATCCTGGAACAGGACGAAATCAGGGAACTCCCACGTCTGGTCATCGGGGAAGGGAGTAACATATTATTCACGAACGATTTTGAAGGAGTGGTGATCAATCCCGCTATGAAAGGGATCGAGGTGGTGGAAGATGATGGTGAGCAGGTACTGATCCGCGTGGGAGCTTCTGAAAACTGGGATCAATGGGTCCGGCATGCCACTGAGAAGGGGTGGTATGGACTTGAAAACCTCTCTTTGATTCCGGGTTCTGTGGGATCTGCACCCGTTCAGAACATCGGGGCCTACGGAGTGGAACTCAAAGAGAGCTTTGCCTGGTTGGAAGCGTGGGACCTGGAAGAAAATATGGTGGTGAAACTGGATAGTAAGGCCTGCAAATTTGGCTACCGAAGCAGCCTGTTCAAAAATGAAGGTCGCGGCCGATACATCATCACCCACGTAACATTTCGCCTCAACAGAACCCCCAGCCTGGTCCTTGATTATGGGAAAGTCCGGTCCGCTTTTGCAGAAGCCAATGGAAAATCACCCGCGGACCTTCGAAATATCATTATCCACATCAGGAACTCCAAACTGCCCGACCCTAAACGCTTTGGAAATGGAGGCAGCTTCTTTAAGAATCCCATGGTAGGCAGAGCCATCTATAACTGCATCCGGGTGGACTACCCCAATGTACCCTATTATCCTGAGGAAGAGAACCGGGTTAAGATACCGGCTGCCTGGCTCATAGAGAAGGCCGGCTGGAAAGATGTTAGAGTGGGAAATGTGGGTACATGGCCCACTCAGCCACTGGTGATTGTGAATTACGGTGGTGCTACCGGCCAGGAGATCTACGACTTCTCTGAACAGATCCTGGAGGATGTTGACCAGAAATTAGGGGTAAGGCTGGAGCGTGAAGTTCAGGTCGTTTAGCTTCTCCTTGAATTCTCCACGAAATTTACTTATATATTCTTCGCTTATTTAATGCTCTCTGATACTCGCTGGCATTCTTCTGATGTTGCGAATAGCTACGAGCAAATGCGTGATAGCCACTGAAATCTGCTTTAGCACACATGAAGAGATAACTGTGCTTCTCGTAGTCCAAT
>SPBY01000430.1 GCA_004525825.1 Bacteroidia bacterium | reverse complement strand
GCTGAGCAGTGCCAGCAATGAGAACAGCACGTAATAGGCCGGAGACTCCATCTCGTGATTGAAACCCACCAGCTGCCTGATCCGGAGAAGGAACCTCACCAGCTCCATTTTGTAATAGGCGGCAGCTCTCACCGAGGGATTGATCTCCATGACGGCCCGGATGTAGAACACCCAAAGAAAGAATGCCGGCATTATGGAAACTGCCAGGCGCCACAGTTGTCCAAACAGTTCTTTCGCGCTGACTCCCTTCTCCCCTGTTACTATCGAGAAGAGGATGGTGGCCACCTTATAGACCAGAAAGGCCGCCCCGAAAAAGAGGAACACCAATCCGTGCGACAGGAACACCCCCAGCACCAGGATCCCGAACAGGATCATCTCCTTCCCCCGGAAATGCTGACTGTAAGTGATATAATAGCCAAAGGCCCAGAAGAAGAAGATCACGGCAATGCTGAAGGAGTAGTAGCCCATCAGGAGGTAGCTATGAAACACAAAGGGGAAGATCAGGTAAACCAGCAGATTCTGCCTTTCCGGATAGATGCTTCTGACCAAATACCTGAAGGAGAATACCATTCCAAACACATAAGCTGTGAGAAACATTTTTTCTGCCAGCCAGGCTGGAAGGAAGAGATTGAAGAAGCTTAATGCGAAATGTCCGGTCCAGTAACCCACCACCACTTCATTGATCCGGAAGAATTCCCTGAATATTTCGGAACCCCGCAGCAGTTGGATGATCACATTTGAATTGTACAAATGCTGGGGACCATCCAGCGAGGGGACATATTTAAATATCCATAGTGGAAGCACGCTGATCAGAAGCAGCAGGGCAGTCACCCATGTCTCATTTCTGATCACAGCGCCATAGAGTGTATCCACCCGAACCTGCAGTTTCTCAGCTTTCATTCCGTCAAAAATAGCGATTCCAAGTGTAGGTAATGTAAAAATATCTGGCGTTATTTGCTTAGGTGAGAAGAGAACAGGCAAATAGTCTGATTGTTCAGCTCCTGGTGGTAGTGGCAGGATTTATGCTCTTTTCGCTGTTGCCGGAGAGGCCGGCCATCCGCTTATTTGTGAATTCCGATGCCCTCTACATGCCCTCCATCTACCAGGATCTTTTTGTCCACCATTCGGGCCTGTCTGTATGGCACCTGAACGGGGCGCCCAATTTTTTCCCGGAGATGCTTCTCTTTTTTTCCCTCATGGCCGTCCTGAAAAGTACCACACTGACCGTCATGGTGTACGGGGTGGCGCAGATGTTCCTGATCCTTTACCTGATGGACCGGTTCCTGCATCTGGCAGATGTGCATATCAGCAAGATCACACGCTACCTGGTTCTCCTTTGTTTCCTGCTGTTTCCCCTCTCTGCGGTGCTGGATGAGGGATATCTGATTCCTGCACAGTTGCTCCTGGCGGGATACCATGCCGGTTTCTTTTTCAACAGCCTGCTGGCCGCGATCCTGGCTCTCTCCTATCTGAAATACGGAAGCCGGAGAATACTACTAATACTGGGCCTGCTAACATTCGCAGCCATCATTTCCGACAAACTCTTCATCATGGGTTTTGTGGCCCCGGCGATCCTGTTTTCCCTGCTGCACCTCTTACAAAAGGGAAAGAAGTTACGCTTCTTGAATCTGATCGCCCTGGTGGGCCTGACTACCCTCCTGGCACTTTTTACATACAGGATGCTCAATTTTACGGCAGCCATCGATATGATCTCCACGGGTACGAAAATGTTTCGGTTCGAACAAATCCCCGAGGCCATGAGCAATTTTTTACATCACATGAAAAGTGTGATAATAGAATATCCAACTCAGCGAATGCTGGTTTTTGCCACCCTGCTGTTTATCCTGGGTGCGCCTGTTTACCTGATTATTTACTTGAGCTCATACCTGGCCAGGAGGATGAATCCCGGCATGGAAAACTCCTACGCTTTGATGGTATACCTCTTCCTGTTTGTGTTTCTTATTATTTTTACGCCGATCATCAACGGATACTATATCGGGCGCTCCCTGATCCGCTACAATTATGCCGGCCTGGTGATGGGAACCACCGGGTTTGTTTACCTGCTTGCGGTGCTTCTGTCCAAATACACTGCGCCCCTCTGGTTCAAAAAATACTTTACCACGGTATGCAGCACAGGACTCATCATTCTTCTCCTGGTGCTGGGTGTGAAAAATCAGGCGTGGAAAGGACTCAGGAACTATGTAAACTACTACCCCGAGGATGTCAGGATCCTGGACGAACTGAAGTCGGAACACGGACTCACATACGGATTGGGTGAATACTGGCAGGCCAAGTACAGCACCATGTTTTCCAGGAACCATCTAAGGCTTTACAGCGTCAGCGACGGGTCCTTCCAGCCCAGCTATCATGTGACCAATGAAAACTGGTTCCACGATGGAGGCAAGGGAAGCCATGCCAATCCCACCTTTAATTTCCTGGAGACAAGTGCTTTCAGCGATACTGAGAAACTGAAAAAACTTTTCGGGGAGCACATCGATACCATTTACAATCAGAAGGATCTGCTGGTCATCAAGGTTCCTGATTTTAAAATAGAAAGGGAAAGCAGGGAAATCTACCTCTTGGATCCCTGAGAGCCAGGCTTACTGGTTCTCTTCTCGATGAAATAGTGGGGTCGTCGTTTGGCTTCGTGGAAGATCCTGCCCAGGTATTCACCCAGGATCCCGATGCTGAAAAGCTGAATCCCCCCGATAAGCAGCACGGTGATCAGCAGCGAGGTCCAGCCCGGATTGGTGTGACCCTGCAGATACATCACCACCGCGTATATCATGTAAACAAATCCACCCAGGATGGTAGCCAGGCCCAGGATCATGCTGATCCGCAAGGGCTTTGAAGAAAAGGAGGTCACCCCGTCAAAGGCAAACAGGCGCATGCGTTTCAGGGAATACTTGGATCTTCCGCTGATGCGTTTCTCTGCCTGGTAAGGCAGGTGGGTTTGTCTGAATCCCATCCAGCTCACCAATCCGCGAGTAAAGCGGTCATGCTCCTCAATGGTCAGAAAGGCATCCAGTGCCTTTCGGTTCATGATCCTGAAATCGGCCGAGGCTGGTTCGATCCTGGTATCTGACAGGGTGTTGAACACCCTGTAAAACCACCTGGAAGAAATCCTCTTGAACAGGCCGGTACCCCGGGCATCGATCCGGGTGGTATTGACCACATCAAAGCCCTCATCCAGCTTTTCTATCAGACGGGGAATCATGGAAGGAGGATGTTGTCCATCGGCATCCATCATGATCACCACCTCACCAGCTGCTTCGTTCAGACCCGCCAGGAGGGCCGTCTGGTGACCAAAATTCCTGGAGAGCCGGATCCCCTTCACCCGGGCATCGATTCGGGCTAGCTCTTCGATTCGTTCATAGGTCAGGTCCCTGCTCCCATCATCCACGAAAATAATTTCAAAACCGGAGCTCTCCTCCAGGTAAGCGATAATTTCGCGGCAAAGGGGCCGGATGTTGTCTTCTTCTGAGTAAGCAGGTAATACAATGCTGATCATGGCCGGTTGTCAGGAAAAATTTAATAAATATAATAGTTCACAAGAACTTACCGTTTATGCAATAGATTTTATTTCTTTGTTATAGATGCTGAATAAGCTATCCATAGCGGTGGTCATCCCTGCCCTGAACGAAGAGAAGCAGCTGGGCGAGGTCATTGACGCCATCCCTG
>SPBY01000172.1 GCA_004525825.1 Bacteroidia bacterium | reverse complement strand
ACGATCCTGCATTTAAAGCCACCCTCGTGGAGGGAAAAGTAATGGTCGGCCAAATAATTCTTGCACCCAATGAACAAGCTATATATATCCGCTCCTCAGCCGAGATTACAAAAAAAGAAGTGAATGCATCCAACTATATTTCATGGATAAAGGGTAAAATGGAGTTCCACAACGAAGACCTGGAAGTTGTTATGAAACGATTAGCCAGGTGGTATGATTTCAAATTCGAATTTGAAAATACCAAGGCGAAGGAGTTCCATTTTTCTGCAAGACTGGATCGGGAAGAGAGGCTTTCGACCATACTCGAGATGCTGGAAATGACAACGGATGTAAAGTTTGAGTACAGGGAAAACATCATCGTGGTATTATAAATCATTGGGTAAGGCGGCACTATGTGCAATAGTTCACATTATAGTATCTCTCTGAGAACAGGATTGTTTTTTATTGCTGTCCTATTTTCCTCAGGTCTTATCCAGGCCCAGGCCCCTCTGCTCAAGCTTTCCTTAAAAGATACCACCTTGGAAGCGGTGCTCAATGAGATCAGAAATCAGACAGATATTGACTTTATATTTAATCATGAGGAGATTGCAAAGTGCCCCAAATTGAGCATAAGTGTGAGCGGCGGAACGATAGATGAGGTATTAAAACGCTGCCTCCAAAATACAGGACTTAGCTTTGAAAGAGTAAATAATACCATCATTATCACTCCCGACAAGAAGGAGAAAGCTAAAATAAGGTCGGATCTCCCGACCCAGACCCTACGGGGAACCGTAAGCGACCGGGACTCTAAAATCCCTTTGCCTTTTGCTACGGTCATTGTATTAAACAGTGATCCAGCAAGAGGTACCACCACCGATCTTGACGGGAATTTCAGGTTCGACAATCTTCCTGTGGGCCGGCATTCCCTGATGGTGACCTATGTGGGTTACGAAGATGCCCTGTTCTCTGAAATACTTCTTGGCTCGGCGAAGGAGGTTGTTTTATCGGTTGAGATCGCTGAAAGGGCCGAATCCATTGGAGAGGTATCTATCTCCTATAAGAAGGGCGATCCTTTGAATCAAATGACCTCGGTGAGTGCCGTCTCATTCAGTGTTGAGGAGACCAAGCGCTATCCGGCAAGCATCAGCGATCCCGCCAGAATGGCACAGGTATTTGCTGGTGTTTCGGGTTATGATGATGCCACCAACGAGATTGTTATCCGGGGAAATTCACCCAACTGGTTGCTTTGGAGACTGGAAGGAGTCGAGATCCCCAGCCCAAATCACTTTGCCGAAGAGGGATATACCTCAGGAGCGGTGAGTATATTAAGTAGCAATTTGTTGAGCACCTCAGACTTTTTTACTGGAGCATTTCCCGCTGAATATGGAAATGCGCTATCGGGTGTTTTTGATCTGAGATTGAGAAACGGAAACAATCTGGAACGGGAATACTCTTTCCAGGCAGGAGTCCTGGGTATCGATTTTGCTGCAGAGGGTCCCTTCAAAAAAGGATATGATGGATCCTATCTTATCAATTACAGGTATTCCACATTCTCTATCTTGGATAATTTTAATGTGAATTTATCGAAAAATGTCCTGCCCAATTACCAGGATTTATCCTTTAAAGTGAACCTGCCTTCAAAAAAGGCAGGTACGTTTTCACTTTGGGCCCTGGGTGGAAAGGCTGATGACGATGAGAAGTATCTGCCCGATACCACATCCGGTGAAAATCCTGAAAGTGGATACCGGGATTTCACTAAAACCGGAATGTATGCAATTGGACTGAGCCATATCATTTTTCCCGATGAGAAGTCGTACGTGAAGACCGTCATCTCTCATTCCATAGGCTATAGCTCAGAAAACTATGAAGTGATGGATAGCCTTGGAATTTTAGGCAGATATTTTTTCGACGAACTTCAAAACCGGGCCTTGAGAATCAGCACCTTATACAACAGAAAAGTGTCTGGTAAGCTGAGCTTACGAATGGGTGTTGTTGCGAATCTTTTAAATTTCAAATATTATTCAGAGGCAGAGGATGGTTCCGGGGGGCAACATACCATACTTAATAGTATAGGCAGCACCCAGTTATACCAGGGCTACTTTCAATCCAAGTACGCCTTTTCAGACAGGCTTGTTTTCAATGCCGGAGTGCATTATGCGCATTTTGCTTTGAGTAAGGATAATTCTTTAGAACCCAGGTTGGGACTCACGGTAAAACTGCGAAATAAGCAAAAGCTCTCCTTCGGCTATGGCCTTCACAGCAAGAATGAGAACCTGCCGGTCTATTTTGTTGAACAGGAGCAGCCCGATGGCAGTATTTACATGCCGAATCTGGCATTGAAAATGACCCGGTCAAATCACTTTGTACTTGGGTATGAAAAGATGCTGAGATCTGATTTACAGATAAAAACCGAGGCATACTTCCAGAAAATAAACAATTTGCCCGTACCCAACAATCCTGACAAATATTGGGCCCCCTTGTTTGGCGGGGTCAATCCGGGCGATACCCTGGCCAACATAGGGGAAGCCAGGAACTTTGGTCTTGAACTGACCTTTCAGAAATTCTTCACAGAGGGTTACTACTTTCTTGTAACCAATTCACTCTTCGATTCAAAATATAAACCGGCCGCAGGAACCTGGTACAATACAAAGTATAACATCAATTATATAACCAACCTTGTGGGAGGAAAGGAGTTTGACTGGGGTGAGAATAAAATGGTGGGGCTTAATTTGAAGCTTATTTGGGCGGGAGGAAAAAGGCTGATCCCCATTGATCTGCCCGCATCCATTGAAAAAGGTGAGGGGGTCTATATGATCGATGAATTATACTCCATACAAGCAAAGGACTATTTCAGGATTGACCTGGGTTTCAAGCTCCATTTTTTCAGGGAAAAAACTGAGCATACCCTGTCGCTTGACATTCAAAATGTTACCAACCGGAAGAATGTCTTGGCAACTCAATACAATTCCGAAACTGAAAGCATAGAGGATTATCCCTTGGCCGGGATCATCCCCATTTTCGCTTACCGGGTGGAATTCTGATCTCCCTCATCTTAGTAACAGGCATCAATGATGTGATCCACCAAAGGCAGTGCCTCATCGGCCTGAATCTGATAATCCCCCTGGGTGTTCGGAATGGAGGTCATGACTACAATCAATTGTTGATCCGGCACAATGAAAGCAAATTGTCCCCCATGACCCCAGGTAAAATGAATATTGCGGGTTGCATCATACCACCAGTAGTACCCGAATTTATAGTCGCCGGACAGGTCCACCTTTACACTGATCATCTCCCTGATCCACTCCGCTGAAACGATTTGCTGATCGTTGAATCTTCCGCTGTCGGCCACACACATGGCAATTTTTGCAAGTTCCCTGGGGGTGGTTTCAATTCCAAATCCGCCCAGGGTGGTTCCATCTTTATATCTCACCCAGTTGTAATTCCGGACACCGATTTTGGAGAATAGAACCTCATCGGCCCATTCATCTGTTGGCTTGCCGGCAGCACTCTGTATGACTGCGGACATCAGTTGGGGGTCTCCGTCGTTGTAGTAAAAATCGGTTCCCGGTGCAGTTCTCATGGGCCTGGCGAGCACAAAATTGGTAATGTTATCCGGGATTTGGCGAAGCACCTTATCGGTTTGTCCGCCCACCCCATCGTTGTTGTAATCTATTCCCGAATGCATGGTGATCAGCTGTTCAATGGTGATTCCGGCTTTCTCTGAATAGGCATTCAGGACTTCAGGCAAATAGGCTGAAATAGGGTCGTTTATGGAAGCAATCAATCCCTGGTCCACAGCGATACCAGTTAGGATTCCCATGACTTGCTTGGTGCTGGACCATATTAAATGCCTTGTTGTAATATCCTTTTCATCTTTCAGATAGGCCTCCGCCACAAGTTTGTTGTTTTTAAAAACCAGCAGGCTTCTAAGGGACCACAGGGTTTCATCATTATAAGAAATATTGTATACCGAAGTAAGCTTTTCAGGATCAATACCCTCTGCCAAAGGGTTGGAAATGATCAGTCCGTCATCAATGTCTTTCGGCTCAAAGGAAACAAAGGCCTGGTTCATGGGATCATCTTTCATGCAAGCTGAAAGCAGGAGAGAGATAAGGAGTATAAGGGTAAGTCTCATTTTATTTTGATTTTTTATATCCAAGTATCCAGTTAAGGTTGATCGAGTGAGCCATATACCTGAAAGCCGGTGCATTAAAATAGCCCATAAACTCAAATTCATAAGCAAAGGAGAAACCCTTTTCCGGATGAGTCAGTTCAACTCTGAGGTCGGAATGATTATATAGATTCACCGAACCGAAGGTCATGTTGGAATGTGGATTGCTAACAAAATCTGAGAAAGTAAGGGAATAGTAGTACTGTTCGATCCTTGGTTCAGGCCTTGAATTCAGGCTGGCCAGGGAAGTGGACATAGAGACATGCAGAATTCTGCTTTTTACCGGCAGCGAAATCTGAAAGCGCGGGCCCAGTTCGTAAGAAGAAATCCAGAACATATGTCCGCTTTGCAATTCGGGATACAATTGCCACTTGTAATAGCCCGCCAGGTAGGGACCCAGAGCAATGGGCATTTCCGGGTTATTATTAATCCGGAATCCATAAAAGAAATCAAAGGGCTTGAGCGACCAGATCAGTCCCAGTCCCTGGTTGTAGTTAGCACCAAAGCCCAGCTCTGCCTGGTAGCTGAAAATGTTCTTATCAATGTGGGAGACCAGGGTGTATTCCCCCACCAGGTTCAGGCCCCTGTTCACCAGTCCGTAATTGAATTCATCCTTAATCTGGATGTACTGGGACTTAAAGGATACAGTATGTTCAGTCTTATTACCTGTATCCTGGGCAGACAAAACCATACCAAACCATATGATTCCCAATGTGATCCATATTCTTGTCATCTTCAATTGAGCTGGTTATAAGTGTTATTATACAACATGAAAGTAATATTATATGTTCAAAACAGTGCAATGGCAGTCTCCAGGGTTTTATCCTGACCGGCCTCTACCTCCTCAATTGTGTTTTTCATGAGGATATCCGGAATCAGGCCAATACCCTCATAGGATACACCCTCGGAAACCTCAATAATCTGAGGGGAAACGGAATAGTACCATCCATTTACCAGTTCTTTTCCAATTTTTGTTGAATGCGCTCCATTTGTGGTATCACCCAGGTGAATTAAGTTGGGTAGTGTTTTCAGGGCCATGGTCGTTCTTTCGCCTGCGCTGATGGTAAAGCGATCGGTGATTAAAACAATGGGCTTATCAAAGTAGGGTGATCTTGGAAAAAGGTCCCAGTTGTACCACTCCGTGTAATCATCAGGTCCTGTGCCATTTTTTGTTTTTGAACGGTGGGTGAACCGGACTTCGTCTGTAAGGCGTCCCAATTCTGAGAAAGAATAGGTCATGTCACCTCCGGCGTTATTTCTTAAGTCTATTATTAATCCGTCGGTGTCTGAAAATTCATTTAGGATATCGTCTATAGCATACAGGTTATCACCAATCCACTTTAAATGCCAGTATCCGGTGTTTCCAATTTTTCCGTATATATTCCCCCCCTCGCCACTTTCTGAATAGTCATCTTTTATGTACTTTGATTTGATTAAGTCAAGATTAAACAGGCTGTCAGGTTTTTCCTGGTCGAAGTATATATTTGAATTGAATACTTTTCTATTGGGCGTCACCAGCGAGACATGGCCGTCATTCAAAGAGCGAAGCATGTGGGTGAAGATCGTATAAAGCTCATCGTCCGTGGTGTTTGAATGTACCTGGGGACGGTAGATCTGATACTGTTCATTCCAGTTCACATTTCTTAGCTCAAAGGGGGCATAATCTGTCTCGAAGGTGGTCCACAAATTTTCAAAGAGTGCCTCGGGATTATTTTCAGGTTGCGCTTGGTAGAGTGTGCTTTCGCAGCTCGAAACAAGCAGGGAGACTATCAGAATATATATATAATTTCTCATGATTTAGAACTTTAGTCTGGTGGATAAAAAAAATGTATTTTCGATGGATGCCAGTGGAGTGGGTGCCTGGTTAAAGTTCATGGAAAGCCAGTAACTGGCTCCAATTTCCCACCTTCCTGAAAAAGCATGGTAGTAAGATACATCCAGATCAACACCCTGTGATAGACCCCAGGATTGAATCTCGCTTCTTTTCAAAAAATTCATTACTGATTTAAAGTCATTGTGTTCAATATTGTCTGCAAAATATTCATCATTTTGAGACATGTAAGGCGACCTGCTGACAAAGGAGAAAATGGGAAGTCCCACATGAGCCCGGAGGTGATTTTTATCGTTCAGTTTATACTCCATTTTAAGCCAGGCATCCAGACCGGAGGAGAAATAATAACCGAAACTGCCGTTATCGCCCCACATGTAATTGGAGGGCCATAAGCGGATCCTTACCTTGCCACCAAGGGCCATTTTGAAATCGCCAAGCTCCGCGATATTTTTACCCAGGGCGTAATTCACATCAAGCTGGGTGAAGGTGTGGGGGTAGGTTGAGAACTTTTCAGTATTAAAGTATAAGTTGAACTCATAGGGCTCTCCCACCTGTGGT
>SPBY01000095.1 GCA_004525825.1 Bacteroidia bacterium | reverse complement strand
TGGGCAAGCAGGAGTTGGAACCGATCAAGGTTTATCTGGAAAGGATCACCGGCGAGATTATCCCGAAACTGGAGGGTGAACTCAGAGAGGCGGGTTCTCCCTGGATCGAGGGCCAGTCAAACTAAACACTATCTACTATCTACTAACTTTTACCTTTTATCTTATCTCATGAAAAGAGTTCTTGTATTTCTAGCAGTCCTAACAGCAGCACAGCTGTCCTTCGGTCAGATCAGTGCCAAATTAATGCGGTATTCAGATGTGTCGGACCGGCAAATCACCTTTGTATACGGAGGAGATATCTGGATCATGCCCAAGACGGGTGGTACAGCCATTCAGCTTACGCATTCGCCCGGGGAAGAGTCGTGGCCCAAATTCTCTCCCGATGGTAAATCCATCGCCTACTCGGCCTCTTACAACGGGAATATGGATGTTTACGTGATGCCTGTAACAGGCGGAGTGCCTATCCGGGTGACCTACAATTCTTTTGACGACAGGTTGGTGGATTGGTACCCCGGTGGGGAACTTCTGCTCTTTGCCTCCAGGCGCGAGAGTGGCCGTCAGTCCTATTCCCAGTTCTACCTGGTGAGCAAAGATGGGGGACTGCCCGAAAAACTCCCCATCCCATACGGTGAGCTGGGCAGCTTTTCGCCCGATGGAAACTTACTGGCCTATATCACCAGGATTACGGAGAACTATCCTTTTAAAAGGTATCGCGGGGGACTTACATCCGATGTGTTAATCCATGATTTTGCGAACAAGAAGGCTGAGAACATCACCACCAGTCTCGCCATTGAAGGAAAACCGGCCTGGGTAGGAGACAAGGTTTTCTTCCTCTCAGACAGGGGCGAGAAGATGCGACTCAATGTGTGGGAGTATGACACCGGAAAGAAAATAGCCACTCAGGTGACGTTCATGGAAGATTTTGATATCTCCTCTCTTTCGGCCAGCCAGAGTGAATTGGTGTTTGAAGCCGGGGGCACGCTTTATCTCATGGATGCTGAGACAAAGGCCTATAAGCCAGTGGATGTCCAGGTGGTCAGCGATCTTTCCCTGGAGATGCCCCGAAGCGTGGATGTGAGCAAGGACATCCGGAATATGTCGGCCTCACCGGAAGGAAAAAGAATAATATTTGAGGCCCGGGGCGAACTTTTTAATTCTCCGGTGAAGGAAGGATATCTTCTGAACCTGACCCGCTCCAGCGGGGCTTTTGACATGATGCCAGCCTGGTCGCCCGATGGACTTAATATCGCTTTCTGGAGCGATCGCTCGGGAGAATATGAGCTGTACCTGCAGGATCCGGAGAAGAAGACTGAGCCGGTGCAACTTACCAGCAGAGGAAAAGGATTCGGATATCAGCTCTACTGGTCTCCCGATAGCAAGAAGATTGCATTTGTGGATGAAACCAACGACATAACGGTGCTGGATGTGGGAAGCAAAGAGAGTTCCGTGGTTGGTAACTATCGATGGAACCTGTGCCATGGAAGCAGGTACGGCTATGACATTGCCTGGTCGCCCGATTCAAAATGGATGGCTTTTACAGAGGGACTGGACAATACCCATTCGGCTATTTTTCTATACGACCTGGAGGGGAAGAAGACCACCCAGGTGACCAGCGGATTTTATCAGGATGCCGGACCCGTGTTCAGCACCGATGGGAAACACCTTTTTTTCCTCACCGACAGAAGCATGGATGTGGCCTATTCCGACATGGGCGACGGGACCTGGATCTATCCCAATTCCACACAGATAGCGGCCATGGCGCTTAACTCAGAAGTGCCCTCCCTGCTTGGGCCACTTAACGATGCACTGAAGGCAGAAGGTGAAAAAGAGGAGAAGAAAGAAGAGGGCAAAGTGGAACCGAAGCTCGCGAAGGCGCAAGCCGAGCAAAAGGAAAAAGGGGAAAAGAAGGGGGAAGAGATGGAGGAGAGCAAAAGCGAGGAGATAGAGGTGAAAATTGATCTGAATGAGATGGAATCCCGTCTCGAGATCCTTCCGCCTAAGGCAGGAAACATCGGCTGGCTGGCATCTTTCGAGGGAAAGCTGGTCTATCGAAGATCGCCTAACACAGGTTCCGGTTCCAAGTCGGCCACCCTTCACTTTTACGATTTGAAAGAGCGGGAAGAGAAAAGTATTCTCTCGGATGTGGGCCAGGCCAAACTTACGGCCGATGGTAAAATGATCCTGGTAAGCAGTAATGGCAAATATGGGATCATCAAAGCGGAAGAGAATCAGAAACTGGACAAAGACATTCCCACAGGGGACCTGGCCATGGACCTGGTTCCCAGGGAGGAATGGCGGCAGATCTTCCTGGACAGCTGGCGGCGTTACAGGGATTTCTTTTATGATCCTCAGATGCACGGGGTGGACTGGGAGGCCCTGAAGGTGCAGTATGGCGCACTTATAGAGGATGCACGCTCCCGCTGGGATGTGACCTTCGTGGCATCCAACCTGGCTGCAGAGCTCAGTGCGGGACACACTTATACCTTTGGAGAGGGGCCCGATCAAGTGAAGCAGGTACAGACAGGATTCCTGGGCATCGACTGGGAACTCCAGGAAGATATGTTCCGCATCCGCAGAATTGTCAGACCGGCCGCCTGGGACACAGATGTGCGTTCGCCCTTCGATAAACCCGGAGTAAAGGTGAAGGTGGGGGATTACATCCATGCAGTGAACGGAGTTCCTCTTGATCCGTCGAAAGATCCCTATGCCGTTTTTGAAGGCCTGTCGGGAAAAACAGTTTCGCTGTCCACCAGTACCTCAGGCAATTTGGAGGAGGCTGAACAGCTGGTGGTAAAATGCCTGAGTCAGGGAGAAGAGACCAATCTGAGGTACCTGGAATGGATCGAAAACAACCGGCGCATGGTAGATAAGCTCTCGGGAGGCAAGTTGGGCTACATCTATATGTCCAATACCTCAAACCAGGGTCAAATGGAACTGGTCAGGATGTTTTACGGACAATTGGATAAGGACGGATTTATCATCGATGAGCGATTCAACGGAGGTGGACAGCTGGCGGACCGATTCCTGGAACTGCTTCAGCGCCCCGTGGTTTACAACCTCCACTGGCGACATGGCTTAGATCATACCCATCCCGAAAAAACCAATACAGGCCCCATGGGCATGCTGATCAACGGTTGGGCCGGCTCGGGAGGAGACGGATTGCCATGGGCCTTTCAGGAGCTGGAGGCGGGACCCATTGTTGGTGAACGTACCCTGGGAATCCTGGTGGGACCAGCCACGGGTCATCAGCTCATCGACGGGGGAGGAATCACGGTCCCCGGTGCCAGGCTTTATGACAACGATGGTCACTGGTTCTGGGAAGGCGTAGGGGTTACTCCTGATATCGAGGTGTGGGACGATCCCAACCTCCTGATTCAGGGACGCGATCCGCAGATCGAAAGGGTGGTAGAAGAGGTGGTTAAACTGATTCCGGCCCATATGCCAAAAATGACTCCGGCACCCGCAAGGGAGGACCGCACAGCCAGGGAACTGGGTTCGCAGGATTGATGTAAAAAATGAGGCTGCCTCAAAATGGGCAGCCTCACGGAGTAGTTTGGAGTTTGTAATCAGAGTCTTATGCTAACCCCAAGGGAAATAAAGCCATATGCTTCTATTAAAGTTACAATCTTAATTTATAGTTTTCCCCAGGTAGTGATGGATTTTTCAACCATTTATAAACATTCTAAAACAGCCGGCTATTTTCCGGGAACGATCACACAGGGCTGCCGGTTTTCAAGCCGGCCGGAGTAGCTAACTGCTGGAATAATTTCTATCTTTATTCCACTCAACACACATCTCGATGAATGTAGAAAAACAGCTCTTTGGCAAAACTCCCGAAGGAAAGGAAGTATTCAAATTTACCCTGAAAAGCCACAGCGGGATGGAAGTGGACATCATCACCTATGGGGCGATTATTACCGCCCTGAGGATTCCTGATAAAAAGAATGAACCGGGAGATGTGGTGCTTGGATTTGATACCCTGGAGGAGTATCTGGGCGATCACCCCTACTTCGGAGCCATGGTGGGAAGGGTCTGTAACAGGGTGGCTAAATCTCGGTTTGAACTGGAGGGAAAGATATTTAAGATTACGGCCAACGAAGGGGCCAACCAGCTTCACGGCGGTGCCAAAGGTTTCGATAAACAGGTGTGGACCGCCTACAGTCACAAGACACCCGACGAGATATCCCTCGTGCTGAATTATGAAAGTGCAGATGGGGAGGAGGGCTATCCCGGGGCACTTCTGGTGGAGGTGGAATACGCACTGAATGACAATAATGAATTAATCATCAGCAGTCGGGCCAAGACTGACAAAGCCACCCATGTGAACCTGACCAACCACAGCTATTTCAACCTGAATAACTGTGAGGGTAACATTCACCAGCATGAATTAATGATAGATGCGGACCGCATCACCGAACTGGACAAGGAGAGCATACCCACAGGAAGCATTCTTCCGGTGGAGTCCACTCCTTATGATTTCAGGCTTTCCACCCCCATAGGTGAGAGGATAAGCAGGGTGGAACCGGGATACGATATTAATTATGTCCTGGCTATGGAAACCCGTGAACTCACCAGGGTAGCTGCGGTAAGCGATCCGGTATCGGGGCGAAGCATGGAAGTCTTAACTACCCTGCCGGGAATACAACTTTACACATCCAACCATGTGAATGGAATCCGGGGCAAGGGAGGCAAAGTGTATGAAAAACACTGCGCACTTTGTCTTGAAACCCAGCATTTCCCGGATAGTCCCAACCAAAGCACTTTTCCCTCCACCGTCCTGTTGCCGGGAGAGGAGTATTCAGCACACACCATCTATCGTTTCAGCAGGTAGATGGGCCGGACATTGCTACTAATTCTCCTGTTTGCCTTTCTGTCTCAGGCACTTGCCCAGGATCTTCACACCTGTTCCATGCAGGGTGAGCACCAGCGTACTTACCAGAATCCCCTCAATGAAGCCTGGCTTTCTGCCTACGATGTAAAACACTATGATCTCTCTCTGGCCGTTTCCAATCAGGATACGGAGATTTCCGGTGAGGCTGCCATTTTACTGGAGGTCCGGCGCAACATCGATACAGTGGTGCTGGAACTCCAGAGCGCCCTCAGCGTTTTGGAGGTCAGGATCAGTGAGCGGGTTTCCCCTTTCTTATTTGACAGGGAGCTGAGCTATGCCCATGAAGGGGACGTCCTTTTTATTCAGCTGGACCGGACCAGGTTGGCGGAGGAACTTTTTGCCCTCAAAGTGGTATATGAAGGAGATGCAGGTCAGAACCGCGGCTTTTATGCAGGCATCAATAATAAAACAGATTCCAAATACGGATTTGCAGTCACCTATACCCTGTCGGAACCAAACAATGCCAGGGACTGGTTCCCGGTGAAACAGGTACTGGAGGATAAAATCGATTCAGTCACCTTCAGGATCCGGTGTGACAGGCGACTTCTGGCCGCCTCCAACGGAATCCTGAAAGAGATTGAGAGGGTGGGCAAGGAACATATCATTACCTGGCAAACCCACTATCCCATGGCCTACTACCTGCTCTCTTTTGCCGTGGCGGATTACCAGGACTTTTCCTTCATGGCTGGACTGTCGCAGGCAGGAGATTCGGTGCAAATTCAGAACTACATTTATGACTCAAAGAAGGTGCTGAACGATTGGGAGGATGATATCAGGGCCACTGGATCCATGCTTTCGCTATTCTCCCGTCTGCTGATCGATTATCCTTTTAAGGAAGAGAAATATGGTCATGCCCTGGCCCCCATGGGTGGAGGAATAGAACATCAGACCATGACCACCCTTTCTGATTTCAATTTTTACCTGGTGGCCCATGAACTTGCGCACCAGTGGTTTGGTGATCACATTACCTGTGGAAACTGGCAGGACATTTGGATCAACGAAGGATTTGCCTCCTATATGGAATATGTGGCAGCGCAGCAGCTCAGGAGTCAGGCAGCCGCAGATGCTTGGATGGACAATGCCATGGCCATAGCCCTGGGGGAAACAAAGGGTTCGGTGTTTGTACCCGAGGAAGAGCTTGAAAATGTAAACAGGCTGTTTGACTACGGCCTAAGCTATAAGAAAGGGGCGATTCTGCTGCATATGATCCGCTTTATCCTGGACGACGATGCCCTGTTCTTCTCCATACTCCGGAACTACCTGCACTTGCATGGGAATGGACATGCCACCGGGGAGGATTTTAAAAGCACCCTGGAAGCAGAGAGCGGGCTCGATTTCTCTGCTTTCTTCGAACAGTGGTATTATGGAGAGGGCTATCCCAGGTTTGAGATTCATTGGAAGCAGCAGCACGATTCAGTGCTCATCCAGAGTGATCAGACCGGCTCGGCCTCAGAAGTAAGCCCTCTGTTCCAAGTCCCTTTCGAACTTGAACTTCGCTTCAAAAACGGAAGCTTTCGACGGCTCAGGCTGATGCAGAATCGCAGCAGGGAGGAGTTCAGGATCCCCGTGGAAGGGTTGGTGGAGGATCTCATTTTTGATCCGGACAGGCATTTGCTGACTACCAGTCATGTGAGCAGTGAGCCCATTGTAAATAACCCAAGCAACTAAACTTATATTAGCCATGAAATTGACAAACCTTTTAGCTTCCTGCTTCTTTCTGCTTCTTTTTTCGTGTGAAAGCAGATCCCCTTATCCCTACCTCGATACGGATCTTGACTTTAAAACCAGGGCGGAGGACCTGGTCTCCAGAATGACCCTGGAAGAGAAGGTGGGCCAGTTGACCCACTATGCCAATGCAGTGGAACGACTGGGTGTTCCCAAGTACAACTGGTGGAACGAATGTCTGCATGGGGTTGCGCGTGCAGGGAGGGCCACAGTCTTCCCCCAGGCCATTGGGATGGCTGCCACTTTTGACAGGGACATGATGTTCCGGATGGCTGAAGTAACCAGCACGGAGGCCAGGGCCAAATACCACGATTTTGCTTCCAGGGAGAAGCGTGGAATGTACCAGGGACTTACTTTCTGGTCGCCCAACATCAATATCTTCAGGGATCCCCGGTGGGGAAGGGGGCAGGAGACTTATGGGGAGGATCCTTATCTGACCGGTGAGATGGGAGTGCAGTTTATCCGGGGACTTCAGGGCGATCATCCGCGCTACCTGAAAGCAGTGGCCACTTCCAAACACTACGCGGTCCATAGCGGTCCGGAACCCCTGCGCCATGAGTTCGATGCGGTAGTCAGCGAGCGTGACTTCAGGGATACCTACCTGCCAGCTTTCAAAAAAACAGTAGAAGAAGGACAGGTCCAGTCGGTCATGTGTGCCTACAACAGGTACCTGGGAGAACCCTGCTGCGGAAGCATCCCGCTTCTGGAGGAATTGCTCCGGGGCGAACTGGGATTCCAGGGCTACATTGTTTCGGATTGTGGGGCCATTGAGGATTTCCATTCAGGACATAAGGTGGTGAATACCCGCGAAGAGGCAGCCGCACTGGGGGTGCTCTCAGGGACGGATCTGAATTGCGGGAATCAGTACAAAGGACTGGTGAAGGCAGTAGAGCAGGGATTGATTGCCGAAAGCGATATCGATGTATCGGTAAAAAGGCTAATGCTGGCAAGGATGAAACTGGGCATGTTCGATCCCGATGACATGGTGCCGTGGTCAGAACTCTCCCTGGACCAGGTGGCTGGAGAAATGCACAAGGAGGTGGCTCGCGAAATGGCCCGGAAATCCATGGTTCTGCTGAAAAATGACAGGAATACCCTGCCCATAGACAAGGGAGTAAAACGGGTGGCAGTGATCGGACCCAATGCCCACAATGTGTATGTACAGAACGGGAATTACAACGGAACCCCTGTGGGACCGGTGAGCGTGTTCGAGGGGATCAGGGATAAGCTGGGAGAAAGCGCAGAAGTCAGGTATGCCCTTGGATCTCCACATCATGAAGGCCTGCCATACCTGGTTCCCATACCTTCCGAGGTCCTCTTTTCCGATGCTGATCAAAGCACGCAGGGATTGAATGCGGCTTACTTCAACAACCTGGAGAGTGTGGGCGATCCATTGCTGGAGAGGAGCGAGGCCATGCTGGATATCTACTGGTGGGACGGACAGCCTCCGGTGGATGGACTCACCGATGACTCTTATTCCGTGGTGTGGAGCGGAACCCTTGTTCCCCGGAGAAGCGGCACACATGAAGTGGGTGTAGCAGGGAAATTCTTCCAATTTATTTTTGAAGGCGACACCCTGATCAGAAACAACAACATCCACGAAACCAATCAGACGTACAGGAGCGTAGACCTGGTAGCCGGCAGGCCCTATGAGCTAAAAGTAGTGATGCAGGACGAACATGGCGATGCCAACTGCACCCTGCACTGGGAAGAACCGGGCCTTCCCCTGGCCTGGGAAGCTTTGCAGGCTGCCAACTGGGCCGATCACGTGATCTTGGTCATGGGACTGACCTCCCGCATGGAAGGGGAAGAGATGAGGGGACTCCACCTGGAAGGTTTTGATGCAGGAGACCGGACTTCCCTGGATCTTCCTGCAGTTCAGAGGAGCCTGATCAGACAGATTGCAGCCACCGGAAAACCGGTGACTCTTGTATTAATGACAGGCTCTGCTGTATCCATAAACAGGGAGCATGATCTTGTTCCTGCCATTCTGCAGGCATGGTACGGGGGGGAGGCAGCCGGAGAAGCTGTGGCCGATGTTTTGTTTGGAGATTACAACCCGGCAGGAAGGCTCCCGGTCACTTTCTATCGTTCGGTGGATGATCTGCCGCCCTTTGAAAACTATGATATGGAGGGCAGGACCTACAGGTATTTCGGTGGGGAGGTATTATATCCCTTTGGATTTGGATTAAGCTACACAAGTTTTCAATATGACAACCTGATCCTGGAGAAGGATGAAATCGGTGCAGAGGAAACAATCACTGTTAGCGTGGATGTAAGCAATTCAGGAGCCATGGA
>SPBY01000348.1 GCA_004525825.1 Bacteroidia bacterium | reverse complement strand
GGGCTATGGCGATGAGCAACTCAAGGACCTGGAAACCACCATCAACAATTCAGATTGTGACTCGGTAATCATTGGTACCCCCATTGATCTGAACCGTCTGATTGACATTAAGAAACCAAATACCAGGGTCTACTATGACCTTCAGGAGATTGGCAAACCTGACCTGAATGAAGTACTCAATGAATTTGTTCAGAAACACAAGCTGGTATAGACCGGCCTTTCTTATCCTGGTGACTCTGCTGGCGGGGGTGCTTTCATGTAAGCGCTCCACCGGCACTCTGGTCAGAATCAATACCGAATTGGGTGAGATAGTGGTGGAGGTATACCCGGATCGGGCCCCGGTAACAAGCCATAATTTTCTTGAGCATGTAGAGAAGGGAACCTACACAAACAGCCTCTTTTACAGGGTGGTCAGAATGGACAACCAGCCACATAACGAGGTAAAGATCGAGGTGATCCAGGGGGGACTGTTTGAGGATGATATTCTTGATACCAAAGCTCCCATCATCCATGAAACCACCAAGCTTACTGGAATCCTGCATACGGACGGAGTGATCTCCATGGCGCGCATGGAGCCCGGTACTGCCTCCACCGAATTTTTCATCTGCATTGGCAATCAGCCTTCACTGGATTTTGGCGGTGAGAGGAATCCGGATGGACAAGGATTTGCAGCATTTGGAAAGGTCGTACGGGGAATGGAAGTGGCCAGGGCCATCCAGGCATTGCCCGACCAGGGCCAGTACCTGGTGGAAAAGGTAAGCATCCTGCATATGTCGGTGATCCCTGCCCGGTAAAAATACATTTTCAAAGCAGGGACCACCTTGGTTTAGCCTCTATTCACAACTCTTATCCACCAATCCATTCACCAGTGAATCCCAGCAATGCCAGTCGGTATCACCAAATTTCACCTCGTCCTTCACATGTCCCTCTTTGGTGGTGATATTCCATTCAATCTCCGTCATGGCGGCGGACAATGAAACCGTATAGGATGCATCATACACCTCCTGAGAGTCATATTCATACAGGATGTAAGATCCTGTTTCTTCCATGCCGAGCTCCACATAGGTATATTTAAGAGAGCCTGCTTCGGTCTCAAAGTCCATGTTCATTTCAGCATCCACTACAGCTACTGTCCCTTCTTTATAGATGGTCCAGGTAGCATGCGTATGATCGTACCTGATCACTCCGTCAAACCAAAGCACTCCCATCTCGGGCAAAGAGGCAAGGGCAACATCCATTTCAATGGAAAACTCTTCATTGTTGATCCTCGATGCAGTCAGGCTCACCACATAGGTGATCTCGCCCCAGGAAAAATCGTAGGACCACTTCCAGGTATTGTCTCCCAAATCCACCGCTTCCTGGGCCATGGCAATTTTGTATGCAGCAACAGGCAAGGCCGTATGGATGGTAATGAAGGGGCTATGCCAGAACAGAATAGTTCCATAGGCATGAATGAAATTGTTGTAAGATTCAAGGCTTCCCTTGGTTGCCCCCGGTTCCTCATCAAAATCTGAATAGTCCATAAACAGGACCTCAGCAGGCGGAAGCTCGGGACGATCCTTGGCTTGCTTCTCACAGGAGGTAGTGGCAAATAAAACAGTCAAAGTCAGCGCTATAGCTGACAACATTCTGAAATTCAGTGTCTTTTTCATCTTCACGTAGTTTTATTATTCATGTCAAAACTTATATACGATTTGAGCCAAAGTATAGTTACAAGAACCATGCCCGGAGCATCGCAGGGCAAGATCCCCTTTTTGATAAACGAAACGCTTGGGTGAGTCATTGTATTAAGCTTTGTGTTAAATTTATATTCAGGACTTTTTTCTCGGCAAACATGAAGCGGACTTTCTTAGATAAGCTGACCCTGGGATACCGGTTTGACCGCGACAGGGAAGTGATCTCCCTGTTGTACATCTGCTATTTCATCATAGTTCTTTTCGCATTCGTCCTTGTCCTCTTGCACACCAGCGATGAAGAGTTGGTCCTTGTTAGCTACAGGTATCACTCCATTGTTATGCTTTGCCTTTTTCTGGTCTGGCTTATCAGAATCAGATTATTCACCCTGGCCAGGGTCCTGATGCTGACTCTGATTCCCTTTCTGCTGATTATTCTTCCACCCCTGGCGGGACTGACCAGCGATGAGTTCTATTTCTGGTTCCCCTATGTTCCTATAGCACTCTCTTTGATCCCGCATTTTATTCTTCATACCTCCCGTCACCGGAAGGCTTTGATCATTTGCCTGGTGGTTTATTTTCTGATGGCGCTCCTTAGTGATAACTATCTTATTCTAATGGGTGAGGGAAGCGAAAAAATCATCCCATTCATTCTCGAAAACCGCTTCTATTACAACCTGATACCGCTGATTATCTACCTCTTTGTGAACCTGGCCCTGGGTTTGGTTTTTGCCAAAAACTACTCTTACCAGCAGATCATGCTCAGGCAGCAAAATGAACTTATCCAGGCCGAAAAAATGGCCTCCCTGGGAATCCTGACCACAGGAATTGCTCATGAGATCAATAATCCGCTGAATTTTATTTCGGGCGGACTGCATGCCCTCAATACTCTCAAAACCGAGTACCAGAAACTGGAGGGACCCCTGAGCCCGGAAAAAAAGAAGCTAAGGAAGCAAATGGATAAAATCATGGAAAACTCCATGGAAGGTGTTCTGCGTGCATCGGATATCATAAGCAGTCTAAAGTTTTTTGCGAATCCAGGCAAGGCGGTCAAGAAGGATCATGACCTGGAAAAGGTACTCTACTCCGTCATGCTCTCTGTGGAAAAAAAATTGCCCTACCATATTTCCCTGTCCAAAGACATTCCCCCCGGATTCATCATTCACTGTTACGAAGAGCAGCTTCAGCAGGTATTCATCAATATCCTGATCAATGCCATCGAAGCCATCGAGCAGGCGGAGGAGAAAAAACAACGGAAGATCCATATCACCGCTTATGAAACTATTAGGGGAAAAACAGAAGTAAGTTGTATCTCTATCAGGAACAACGGACCCGCCATCCCTGAGGATGAGATCGGGAAGATCTTTGATCCATTTTATACATTAAAGGGCGATGGAAAAGGAAAGGGCCTCGGAATGGCCATCTCTTACATGATCGTAAGTGAGCACCAGGGCTGGATCGAAGCTCGCAATGAAGGGGATAATGTGGTGTTTGATGTGATACTTCCCAAAAGCTAGCGCTTTAACGCTTCGTGAACGGTCTCTCCCAGTTCATCCTTGCCCCAGGGTTTCATCAGGTACCTGAATATCAGTTCTTTATTAAATCCCTCCAGCATAATCTCAGATTCCATGAAGCCGGTGAGCAACATGCAAACCTTTTCCGGATGGTTCTGTTTGACCTCCTTAATAAAATCGAGTCCGTTCATGACCGGCATTTTAAGGTCAGAGATCACTACGTGGATGTCAGGATTTGAAGCAAGAAGTTTCAAGCCCTCCCGGGCCGATTCGGCTGTAATCACATTGAATTCATTCATAAACGTGAGTTGAAGAAGCTCCAGGTTGATCACTTCGTCGTCCACATACAATATCTTTGGCAGCCCCATTTCCCTTAGTAAGCATCCTTTAAATGCTCTTCCATGGTTACCACCTGATAGGTCTTATCCACCACCAGGTGGGCCTGAGATTTCAATGAAATCAAAGCCTGGTGTTCATGCTCCAGGATGCCCAGCCTGAAATCAGTCAGGGCCTCTTTCATTCTTATGATCTGGTTGATCTTGGTTTCATGATAGGTCAGGTCAATGAATACCTTCATATCTATTTCCTTTGCATTTATAGCATACAATCCATCCACAATCAGGAGGTCTATTTTGCTGAAGTCTGTAATCAACTTATCCACCTGCTCGGGAATCAGGTCTATACAGGTGATCACACACTCCTGCTCCTCCTTGAAATCCCGGAGTGTTTTCCGGATCTTGACCCAATCGTACTCATCGATTCCAATTTTATCAAATCCCTTGTTCCTGCGCCATTCCTCCCTGAGAAGGGGCTGGATCTTATAATAGTTGTCGGTGTGGATCACCTTCACCCGAACATGCTTTTGCTTTAAACTGGTCCCCAGGGCATGGGCCAATTCAGATTTTCCGGAACCCGATTCACCCGATATTCCCACCACATACCGGTACCGTTCCTCTTTGGTTTCCCTGTCGGCCATTACCTTCTCACAGATGGTCTGGGCAGCCTCCTTGTGCATATCATTGATCAGCAGAATATCTCCTAACATAGAAAGAGCTTTTATCTAATTTAAGGTTCTTACGGAAACCTGGTCCCGTTTCAGTATCATTTCTTCCCCACAAATATGAACTTTTATCTTTTCCTGATCCCCTTTTTTGCCTTGAATTTTAATAAGTTCTTGATCAATGGACACAAGGAAATCAGTGCCTTTAAAGGTGAATTTGAATTCCAGGCCCTTCCAATGAGGTGGAAGAACAGGTTGTAGTGAGGGTATTTCTCCACTTAGATCAAGC
>SPBY01000359.1 GCA_004525825.1 Bacteroidia bacterium | reverse complement strand
CTAGGATCCTAAAAGCACAGCTAAAGAACCAATAGATGCGGACCGTACTTGTCCTGGGTGCAGGACTTTCCTCAAACTCTCTGATCAAATACTTCCTGGATCATTCAAAAAAGCAACAGTGGCACATCAGGGTAGGTGATATCAGCCCGGAGAACGCCATTGAAAATATGAAAGGACATCCCAAAGGTGAGGCTTTCTTGTTTGATGTGCATAATGTGAAACAACGCAACAAGGAGATAGAGGGTGCCCACATCGTCATCAGCCTCCTGCCGGCACGAATGCATCACCTGGTGGCTGAAAGCTGTGTGGAACTGGGCAGGGACATGGTTACGGCTTCCTACCTGTCGCCCGCCATCAAAGCCCTGGACCAGAAGGCCAGGAAGAAAGGAATTGTCCTGATGAATGAGTGTGGAGTGGATCCGGGAATCGATCACATGTCGGCCATGCAGATGATCCACAGGATCAAGGAAGAGGGGGGCGAATTGAAGGCTTTTGAATCAAGTACCGGAGGATTGGTGGCACCCGGATTCGAGAACAATCCATGGCAATACAAGTTCACCTGGAATCCCAGGAATGTGGTTCTGGCCGGGATGGAGGGTGCCCGGTTCCTGCACAATGGCAAATTCAAATACATTCCCTATCACAAGGTATTCTGTCGCCAGGAAACCATCCAGGTTCCGGACCTGGGTGAATTTGAGGTCTACGGCAATCGCGATTCTCTGACCTACCGGGAAACTTACGGGCTCCATCACCTGGAAACCATGTTCAGGGGAACCATCCGCAGGCCCGGATTCTGTGAAGCCTGGGATATTTTTGTGCAGCTGGGTGCCACCGACGACAGCTACGTGATGGAGAACACCGAAGAAATGACCTACCGGGAGTTTATCAATAGTTTTATGGCTTTCCGGACGGATATACCTGTGGAGGAGAAGCTATCGCTCTACCTGGGATTTAAGGAGGATTCCAATATGATGGAAAGGCTGAAGTGGCTGGGCATCTTCGATGATAGAAAGATAGGGGTAGCCGGATTGACCCCGGCCAAGGTTCTGCAGAAGATCCTGGAAGAGAAATGGGCGCTCAATCCGGGCGATAAAGATATGATCGTGATGCAGCATCAGTTCGATTTTATCAAGGACGGGATACATAGGAAGAGGAATTCCACCATGGTCTATATTGGCCAGGATACCAGGCATACCGCCATGTCTGTGACCGTGGGTCTGCCTCTGGCCATGGTGGCACGAAGGATATTGGATGGTGTTTACAAAGAAACCGGAGTTCAGCTGCCTATCCATCCGGAAATATACAATCCGGTCATAAAAGAACTGGAGGAATACGGAATCCGCTTTGTGGAAGAAGAGATCAGAATTTCTCAAACGAACCCAGCCCAAACAGGGCAAAGTCATACCTGACTGGATCCTCCGGATCAAATTCCCGCAAACGCACGGTCAATTCAGTCACGGCCTTCCAGTCATTTTGCTTCCGGTCAAGCAGGCCAAGTTTCCTGGCCACAGTCCCTGAATGAACATCCAAAGGTAAAAACAGGGCATGCATGGGAATGCCTTCCCAGATCCCAAAATCCACTCCCTTCTTATCACGACGTACCATCCACCTCAAGAACATATTGAGCCTTTTCCCACTGGCCCCATTTTTAATATTGGCAAAATGTTTGGCTGTACGTCCGGGGATTGCTGCATGGAAAAACACCTCCCTGAAGTGAACCATGGATCTGAACAGGTCTCCGTGCAGGGCATATTGAGATTCAAACAAGTGTCTCAGACCTCCATGGTGACGGTAAATGTTCCCCAAGGCCTTCAGAAAGTAGATGCAGTCTATCCCGTTAAAAGTACGGTGTACAAAGGGAAGAAACTTTGTCAAATCCTCCTCATCTGCATTCAAAATAAATTCGTGTGGACCGCCGGGCATCCAGGACAATAGCTTTGTGGCGTTCTTTATAATAGTCGTTTTCTGTCCCCATGCCAGGGTGGCTGTCAGAAAGGCCGCAATCTCAATATCGGCATCTTGGGTAAACTGATGGGGCACCTGGATGGGATCGGTCCCGATGAAGTGCAAGGTGTTATAGAGTTCGGCTTTTTCGTCCAGGAAGGATTTTAGCTCGGTAAACCCGATGCTAGGATTGGACCACACCATCTTTCATGGTAATGATTCGATCGGCCATCCCGGCCAATCCATGGTCGTGGGTGACAATCACCAGGGTCTTCTGAAACTGTTCCCTGAGAGTCATAAAGAGCTTATGAAGCTCCTGCTTGTTTTCCGAATCAAGGTTGCCCGATGGTTCATCGGCCAGGATCACTTTGGGATCGTTGATCAGCGAGCGTGCCACGGCCACACGCTGTTGTTCGCCCCCTGAAAGCTCGGCCGGTTTGTGATCCACCCTGTCGCTAAGACCAAGAAAATCAAGCAATTCCCTGGCCCTCTCTTCAACCTCCTTGCGGGGCCTGTTGGCAATAAATCCCGGAATACATACATTTTCATGGGCATTGAACTCGGGCAATAACTGGTGGAACTGGAACACGAAGCCAATGTGCATGTTCCTGAAACTGGCCAGTTTGTTTCCTACAAGCTGGTCGGTCCGGATGCCATTGATCTCAATGATTCCGCCATCCTGCCTGCTCAGGGTTCCCAGGATCTGTAAAAGGGTGGTCTTCCCTGCCCCTGAAGCCCCCACCACCGAAACCACTTCTCCGGCAGCAATCTCAAGACTGATTCCCTTCAATACCTGGAGGTTCCCGAACGATTTGGTGATATTTGAGGCGCTGATCATGCTTTTAAAATAAGAAGTAAATATACAACAGATAGATGATACACATGAGGCTTCCTTCCCAACGTGTAATACGCGATCTGGCTGCAGGCAGCATCAACAATAACATCAGAGCAGTTATGCCCAGCATCCAGGGGATATCAAATCCGGCAATCTCCTTAGACACTTTGATGGGACTGACCAGACTGGTGAGACCCAGCACCGAAAGGATATTCATGATATTGGAACCTATTATGTTTCCCACCGAGATTTCCGTTTCCTTTTTAAAAGCTGCGATGACGCTGGTGGCCAGCTCGGGAATACTGGTTCCAACCGCTACCATGGTGATGGAGACCACCCTTTTAGAAAGGCCCACCTCCTCTGCAATCAAAGACACATTGTCTACCAGCAGATCGGCGCCAATGGCCAGGCCCACACAGGATCCCAGGAAAAGCACTCCTGCCACCCACCACTTCATGACAGGACCTTCTTCAGCGTTGCTTCCCGGCCTTTCTGCTCCCCTGGACAGCAACACAGACATCAGAATATAGCCTGCAAGCAAAGTCACCAGGATCGCTCCCTCCAGCCTCGAGATGGATCCATTCATGGAAAAAAAGAAAAGGACCACCGAGACCAGCATCAACACAGGCCAGTCTCGTTTAATCGAAGAAGCGGGGACCGGAATGGGGTAGATGATGGCAGTGATGGCCAGCACCAACAGAATGTTGGATATATTGGATCCTACCACGTTGCCTATGGCAATTTCGGGATAGCCTGAAAACGCGGCCTGGAGGCTCACCAGCAGCTCAGGTGCAGAAGTACCAAATGCCACCACGGTGAGCCCAATGATCATCCTGGGGATCTTCAACCTCCTGGATACTGCCACACTGCTGTCCACCAGGTACTTGCCACTGATAAACAGCAGTATAAGTCCGGCAAACAGTAAGAGGTAAACCTTAACCATGGTTACAGGGAGGGTACTATTTGAGGTCCAGGTTTTTCTTTACACCTTTCACAATGTCATTAGCATCCTTGGTGAGATTCTTCGTAATCGCAGTGGCATCTTTGGTCAGATTGTTTTTGATATCCTTGAAATCGTCCATGACTTCGGGGGAGGCATTTTCAAACTCCCGTTTAATATCATCGGTGGCTCTTTTGAACTCCTTCATTCCCTTGCCAAAAGTCCTGGCAAGCTTGGGGATCTCTTTGGATCCAAACAATAACAAAGCGATCAATACAGCAAATATGATCTCCTGCCCGCTAATAAATAATAATGTCCCAAACATCCTTGCTTTGATTTACGCAAAGATAGCAAATGTTATAATTCTAAGGAGCATTTTCTAATAAGGTGCTTATTCGCTACGCGAAAAATGCCAGCTTATCGCAAAAACGCTCCTTAAAAATGATAAAGGCTTCCTCACAATATACTCCTCCACAAGCAAGCGACAGCTTATTCATGGTTTCTTCGGGATGATGGGTCGCCTATTGGGTCATGATCGACAGCATGTAGTTTCCTTCTGCAGTTTTCGTTTTCACTTCGTATTTCCAGGTACCTACATACTTCGTCTTCTCCTCTTCTTTGATGGTCAGCGACTGGCTGAAGGTAATCT
>SPBY01000205.1 GCA_004525825.1 Bacteroidia bacterium | reverse complement strand
CGCTCAACGTGGTGGATATTGCAGGTGAGCTGGGTGGAAAATTTTATGGCCGTTCTCCCGATTGGGACACTGCCATCGGAAACCAGACCCACTTCTGGATCAACCCGAGAATATCCAAAGGTTCCTCTCAATGGAGATTTACCGCCGGAGTAAATACACACTACGTGATTTCAAACAATGTCCTGATCTTCCGTTTTTATCCCCGTGGATCCTTCCAGTTCAACATGGTGAAAGAGGTCATTGTTCCCTATTTCGGTGTGGATGGCTATCTGGAGTCCTACGGATCTCGCCACATTGTGGAGGACAATCCCTATGTGGTGCCCGGTCTGACCGTCAAACCCACCGATCACAAGCTGATTGGCTACTTTGGCTTGAAGGGACGTTTCTCGGATGCCATCGCCTACAATCTGAAGGCCAGCTACTCCATCATCGACGATGCTTATTTCTATGTCAATGACGACAGCAATCCCCTGATGAATCAGTTCAGGGTGGTCTACGACGATGTGACCCTGGGCAATCTTCATGGAGAACTGACCATTCGTCCCAGCGATGCCTGGAAGTTCTTCCTCCAGGGGAACTATTACAGCTACATAACCATGGTGGACCTGGACCGGCCCTGGAACAAACCTACCTTCGACATCAGGTTCCAGGCCCGATACAACATTGGCGATAAAATCCTGATCGATGCAGGTGTCTACGCCATAGGTGCCAGGTATTACGAAAACTTCGACCCGGCCACCGAGGAAACTCTTCCCTTCACCTTCGATGCCAACCTGGGACTGGAGTACCGCTACAGCAAGCTGCTGAGCTTCTGGGCCCGTTTTAATAACCTGGCAGCCCAGAAATACTACCTCTACAACAATTATCCTTCTTACAGGTTCAGGGTGATGCTGGGATTTACGTATGCGTTATGATCCCTTCGGGATAGTTAATAGGTTAGCAGTTTAATTGGAATTGACTTTCTAAAGGTTAATGTGCCTTGAGGCGTTTGATATATACATTAATTCTTAACGACAAGGCATCTAATTCAGCTTGCAATATTGTGGCTTTGTCAATATCAATCAATCCCCTTGTTGAAGATATTTGGAGCCAGTTGATTGTTTCACATAGAGATCCTCTAGCATAATAGGCAAAACGTTTGCGATCTGCAAAACTATATCTCCAATAAGCTTCGCTTAGGTTAGCAGAAATAGAGTCAGCTGCTCTTACCAGTTGCTTGCCAATTGTATCTTTTTCAAAGTGCTTCCATTGAATAACCTCCTGCCAGATATTAGCACTTATTCGGTTAGTATGTTCTACTATTTTAAACTCCTGTAAGTCCAAAGTTTTATACCTTTAATGTGACGCTAGGCAAAATATCGTATTAACCCATTAACCCATTAACCCATTAACCCAATAACTTTTTCACATGTACCTACAATCCTTCACCTTCCGCGAAAATGCCGGCCAGAACATTGAATGGCTCATCGAAAACGTGAGTCTGGGCGAAATCAATCTGGTGGTGGGCAAGAATTCCAGCGGCAAGACCCGCACCCTGAATGCCTTGTCCGACCTGGTGAGCATGCTCAGGGGAAATGGCACTTCGGCATCGGGCCCCGTGAGATACGAACTCCTTTTCAGGAACAGCGAGAATCTGATGAGGTATGAACTGGAGTATAATCTTGAGACCATCAAAGTGGAACGGCTTTATGTGGGGGAGGAACTGGTGCTTGAGCGGGGTGAAGGGGGAAGCGGGATTGTTAAATATGAAGCTACATCTGGATCCATCTTTCTGGAATTTGAAATTCCCCACGATCAACTGGCCTGCTATGCCAAGCGGGACCGGCTTCAGCATCCTTTCATAGAGATTATTCATGGTTGGGCCATCAGCCTTCGCAGGTTTGATTTCAGCGGGGATATGGGCAAAACCCATTATGTGCTGAAATCCTCTTTCGAGACCAAAGAGATGGACTGGAGCATCACCAACAATTCCCTGGTGCCGCTGATTACCCTGGCAGAAGAAGAATACCCTCAGTTTAGGGAGTTGATATTAAAGGACATGCAGAAGATTGGTTACGATCTGGAGGACTTCGGGATCATCCACTTTTCAGAGCGTTTCAGCCATACAAGTCAGGACAGATTTGCAGTCTTTACCACTGAAAGAGGCTTGGAGAAGCAGGTCACTCAGCGGGATATGTCCCAGGGGATGTTCAGGGCCTTTTCGGTGCTGGTGCAGGTCAATTACTACATTCTGAGTGGGCAAAAGGGATTGGTGATCATCGATGATATTGGAGAGGGACTGGATTTTAACAGGGCCAAGCAGCTGGTACAGGTGTTGATCGTAAAAGCTAAAGAATCCACGATGCAACTGATCATGTCCACCAACGATTCCTTCATCATGAATGCTGTGGATATTGAAAACTGGGCGGTGATTATGCGCGAGGGACACAAGATCAGCCTGTATAACTATGCAAATTCGAAGGAGATTTTCGAAGAGTTTAAATTTACCGGTCTCAACAATTTTGATTTCTACGCCAGCGAGTTTTTCAAATCAGGTTTCAGTGAAGAGGAAGATAGCGGACCAGAGACAGAAGAGGATTAGGGGGAATGAGGAAACTGGCCATATTTGTGGAAGGACTGACCGAGCAGATCCTGGTCAGGAAGATGTTGCACGCAGTGCTGGGCCGTAACCGGATTGCCATACAGACGGTGAAGATCACCGGGGGCCACAATGTGAGGATGTCCTTCACCGTCATGAGGGCTGCTCATGTGGATAGACAGACCGATTATTTTGTCCTGGTGTACGACTGCGGGGGCGAGACCAATGTGAAGAGTTATATTCTGGCGCGCAGGGACAAACTGATTTCCAGTGGCTACTCCATGGTCTTGGGTTTAAGGGATGCCTACCCCAACTTCACCAGGGAGGAAGTGCCCAAACTGTTGCGGGGCCTGAACCACAAGCTTCCCCAGAAAAAGGCTGCCACGCATATCTACCTGGCCATTATGGAGACAGAAGCCTGGTTCCTGGGGGAATACAGGCATCTGAAAAAGGTAAGCAGAATGCTCACTCCCGGGTATATCAATAAGAACTTTGGATTCAATCCGCAGACCGAGAACATGGAAGAGCGGGATCATCCCTCAGAAGATATGAAACGAATATATCAGGCGGCAGGTCATGATTATACGAAAAAGCGGGACAGACTCAATGCAGTGATCGGGAAACTGGATTTCAACTATTTTACCCATGAACTGGCTGAAAAGATGCCCAGTCTGGGTAGTTTTGTGGATGGCCTGGAAAGATTTTTCCAACAGGAGTTGTAAAATATATTGGTATGGGAGCCAAATCCGAAATAGAAAGTGTAGTAAAGGAAGTGCTCGAGGCACTTTCCGACTTATCAAGCGCAAAGCGAAGGGAGCAGATCCGCTACTTTGCACCGGGCTCCCAGGAAGTGGTGGGGGTAAGCAACCCGGATATGAAAGAAGTGATCAAGGCCCTCAGGGAGAAGTATTATACCTGGGAGGAGTCGCAATGGATTGCCCTGTGCAAGGAACTCGTGAAACGCGACATTTTCGAATGCCAGGGCATTGCCTATGAGCTCATTGGCAGGAACAAAAAACTATTGAATGCTTTGAACTATGAGGATTTGATGGATCTCTGGCGGAACCTGGATAACTGGGCCTCGGTGGATCACTTCACGGTGGGCATTTTTGGAGTACTTTGGGGCAAGGGAGTTGTTAAGGACCATCATATCGAAAAGCTGCTAAGCTCGGACAATTTCTGGGACCGTCGGGTAGCTGTGGTCTCCACAGTGGCTCTGAACCTTAAATCCAGGGGTGGAACCGGGGATACTGCCAGGACCATTGCGGCATGTGAAAAGGTGGTGGACGATCGGGAGGACTTGATCCGCAAGGCTCTTTCCTGGGCCTTGAGAGAGCTTTCCAAGAGAGATCCCGCGGCCGTTCGGGATTTCCTGGATAAATACCAAAACAGGCTGGCTGGTTTGGTTATCAGGGAGGTAAATCACAAGCTCGATTTCGGCACCAAAAACTGAGACCCGTTTATAACACATTTTCTGTTGATAACTTCACTGGTATTCAGGGCTTTCAGTAGAGAAATAATCGATTTTTTTTGCTATTTTTGGCAAAGTAAACAATCAGGATGCAATTTCCTTATAATTCTTTGAATATTAAGAATTTATAAATTGTATTTCAAAACAGAAAATCAGACGGGAAGAGAACTGGATTCAGGTTTTTCGCGGGGAACACAATCACAGAAAAATTTCAGGGATAAAATCAACGCATTATAGCATCATTCCGTGTGAGTTTTTAGTAAAAAGCAAATAGAACATTAAGCAGACAGATATGAGTGAAGAGATTAAAGGTGCAGCAGGCGGAACAGAAATGACTAAGGATTATTCTGCTGATAGCATACAGGTTCTGGAAGGACTGGAAGCAGTGCGAAAGAGACCTGCCATGTATATAGGCGATATAAGTGAAAAAGGCTTGCATCACCTGGTATATGAAGTGGTAGATAATTCTATTGACGAAGCGCTTGCCGGCCATTGCAGCCAGATAGACGTGACCATTAATGAAGATAATTCCGTCACCGTGGTGGATGATGGCCGGGGCATTCCGGTCGATATGCACGAAAAGGAGGGGAAATCTGCCCTGGAGGTGGTCATGACCGTGCTGCATGCCGGCGGAAAATTTGACAAAGAGTCCTATAAAGTTTCAGGAGGTCTTCACGGGGTGGGTGTATCCGTGGTGAATGGGCTTTCGTCCGATCTGAAGGCCGAAATACACCGGGATGGCAATGTCTATGTACAGACTTACCAGAAAGGAATTCCGGTGAGACCTATCGAAACTGTGGGTAAGACCGACAAAACAGGTACTACCATTACTTTTAAGCCGGACGATTCCATTTTTACGGTAACAGAATATAAGTATGAAATACTTGCTTCCAGGCTCAGGGAGCTGGCCTATCTTAACATGGGGATACGTTTGAATATCAAGGACCTTCGTGAGAAGGAGGAAGGTGAAAATGGCAATAGCAATGGGAATGGCAATGGTTTTCGCCACGATGAGTTTTACTCTGAAGAGGGACTGAAAGAGTTTGTTGCTTTTCTGGATGCTAACCGGGAGAAACTTATTGAGGATTCCATTCATATTGTGACAGAAAAGAATGATGTGCCCGTCGAGATTGCGCTTCAGTACAACACCTCTTTCTCTGAAAACGTCCATTCTTATGTGAACAACATCAACACCATAGAAGGAGGAACTCACCTTTCCGGCTTCCGCAGGGGGCTTACCCGAACTTTGAAGACTTATGCCGACAAGTCGGGAATGCTGGCCAAACTGAAGTTTGACATCAACGGAGATGACTTCCGGGAAGGGTTGACTGCCATTATCTCGGTGAAGGTAGCTGAACCTCAGTTTGAGGGTCAGACTAAGACCAAGCTCGGTAACTCAGATATTATGGGTGTGGTGGACCAGGCGGTAAGTTCCTCACTGGCTAATTACCTGGAGGAACATCCCAAGGAAGCCAGGATGATTGTATCGAAGGTGATCCTGGCTGCAACCGCCAGGCATGCTGCCAGGAAGGCCAGAGAACTGGTGCAACGTAAAAGCGTATTGTCAGGGGCGGGTCTGCCGGGTAAACTGGCCGACTGTTCCGAAAAAGATCCTGCACTGACAGAGATCTATCTGGTGGAGGGTGACTCTGCAGGGGGTACTGCCAAGCATGGCAGGGACCGAGCTTTCCAGGCCATCATGCCGCTCAGGGGTAAGATTCTGAATGTGGAGAAGGCCATGGTCCATAAGATCTATGAAAACGAGGAGATCAAGAATATTTTCCAGGCACTGGGTGTGAAGATGGGGACCGATGAGGACAGCAAAGCACTTAATCTGGATGGACTGCGCTACCATAAGGTCATCATCATGACCGACGCTGATGTGGACGGATCGCACATTGCTACCCTGATTATGACTTTCTTTTTCAGGTACATGAACGACCTGATCATGAACGGTTACCTTTACATCGCCACTCCTCCGCTTTACCTGGTACGTAAAGG
>SPBY01000672.1 GCA_004525825.1 Bacteroidia bacterium | reverse complement strand
CGAACCATCCTCATGGCACGCTGTGCATCCATCAGGGGGGATTTGTGGGGGACGATATTGCTCTTTGATCCGGGAAGCCGGTACTTCAAGACGAAGGCGGCAATCCCTTCTGAATTCAGCCACCGGGCAATATCACTTCCCTCCCAGTCATAGGCAAGAATCTGGTATCCTCCGCCCGGGCAGATCACCACCGCTTCTCCGGTGGCGTTCTTTTTTGAGGGCAGAAATACAGCCATATCAGGCTTCTGTACATTGCGCACTAGGACAATATCGGAAGTATCCCAGATAGTAACTTCACCGGTCTCCTTGTAGTTGGGTGGGTCTCCTTCCCACAGTGGTAAAATCATATTCTGGCCCAGGCATGTACCCACACAGGCAATCACGAACAATGCAACGAACAATTTTTTCATGGGCTTATAGTTTTGGTTCATTCTGATTTTCTAATCAACACTGCGACCCGGTCCCCCGCAAAAGGAGAAGTTATGGCCTGTTCATTTCCCAGGAGTACAGTTTCAGTATTCTTATCACCAGTATCCACCTTGATAAAGCTTACTTCATAGCTGGACGGTGGAACCTGAGGAATCAATTCTGCATCTTTCAAATTCTCTACAAAGATCAAGTAGATTTCTCCTTCTTTTTTTAAGCCATACTGCTTGAGGTTCCCTTTGCCTGCATCCAGGATTGTTCCCGAAAACTCCATTTCATAGAACGGAACCATGTTTATGGTCTCCACCAGGATGGAAAGTTTCTCCCTGAAAGCTTTGCCGCCCCATCCAGGATTGCTTTCCGGTATGTTCCAATCTCCGGCCTCTGTGCTCGAAGTAAAAGAGTAATCCAGGTTGTTGTACAATCCGCCTCCCGAAAGTATGACCCTCCATGCCTGGTCAATGTAGAGGGCGTCCTCGTGCGGCATGAAACCGGTTTCATCCAGCCCAATCACTCCACCCAGATCCAGGTTCATCTGCACCGCACCTGGCAGGGCGTAATGGAAATTTACGATAGCGATCCCTTGGGGAAGGGTATCCAGGTCAAATTGGAAATTGCAGATGTTCTGGGCTATGAGATGTTTTTTGGGTAGTTTTTCTTCCTCCTCGCGGATTACTCCGGCGACCCACCCCTGCCAGTCCATGGCCACTCGGTTAGCCACCTCCACCTTCTTCTGCCAGGGCCTGCTGAACACACTATCGTCCTCTTCATTCACATAGGTTCCCAAACAGCCATTGTCCGACCAGGGTTCATTCTGGATTTCAAAAAACACATTGTCAAAATCGTTCAATTCGCTCACAATCTTCCTGATAAACTTCTCCTGGTAGGTTTGAAGTCCCCCGTTGAACAGGGTATTGACCCGCTGAAATGGTATATCACCCACCATATTGATGTTGTTGATGCTGTTGAAGGGACAAAGCTTCCATGAATTCTCTGCATAGATGGAGGTGAACAGAGTCACTTCAACTACTATCCCCTGTTTCTCTGCCTCCTGAATAAAATCTTTCAACCTGATAAAATAATCAGGATTAAATCTTTCCAGGTCATACGAGTCGTTTTGCTTGATCCAGGGTGCCAGGTAGCTCCCTGGCATGGGTGCAAGGGTGTTTTTTTGAATCCCGAATATGTTGTCAACAGGTTCAATGTAGGTACCAGTAAAGATCCGGGTGTAGTTAAATCCCTCATTTCCCAGAGTCTCCAGGTAAAGCCGGTAATCAAAATCGAGATTCAATACCGCGCCATAATGCTCGGCCGAAGTAATCAGGATCAAGGGTTCTCCCTTGTACTCCAGGTACCGGGGATTGTTCCGACATAGCTGTAACGCAGGAGATAGATCTGCCTGGACATTCTGCTGATCCTGATTTACGGGAGACTGACAGGAAGTTAACAACAGGAAAAGAGTTGCGAAAGTAAGAATACACAGTCTATGCATAGCAAGGATTTATTGAATGAGAATTATAAAGTGCTCTTCAGAACATTCTGAAAACAATTTGTTGCCTTCTGTCTCCCTTTCTTCAGCAATCCAATGAATGCTTATAATCTTCAGTCTTGACAGTCCCGGCATCTGACTGAACGCATGCTGAAGAAAAACACATCAGTAAAAGTTGACCGTATTCCTTTACTTGAGTATGTTGTGAATGTCTTAAACAATAAAAATAACCACAGAATTCGTTTTCATCCCCTTATTTAACTGATTTTTCTAAATTTATAGCATGTATCCCAAGGCAGTCATAGTCCTAAGCTTGATT